>DASWKR010000052.1 GCA_036396535.1 Acidimicrobiia bacterium
TCGCCGTCGCCGACCATGACCTCCTTCTGCGCGCCCTGGAGATCTACGAGCACCTCAGGATCGACTTCGCCGAGGCGTATCTGGCTGCGCTGGCCGAGCTTTCGGGGGTGGGACGGGTCGCCTCATTCGACCGGTCGCTCGATCGCGTGACAACGGTCGCGCGCATCGATTCCACGTAGCATGCGGTTGCGAGAGGAGGCACGATGCATGGATCGTCGAAAAGGCAGCTCCAGCTCCTGGAGGAGCAGGCGATGCTCGGGCCCCGGAAGCGGCGCGACAACATCTTCCTGAACGGCTTGGCGGAGATCCACTTCGACTGGCACACTACCCGGCGGACGCACGGCTTCATGCTGTTCCACGCCGACGTCGTCGGCCGGTTCAAGGCGGTCGGCGGCCCGGGCCGGTTCGGCGGCGTCACCCCCTTCACCCGAGGGGAGCTGGCGAGCTTCGACGCTCCCTACGAGGTGACGACCACCGCATCGCAGGCCGACCCCGCGTCCCTCAGGCGGTTCTCACGCGAAGTGGAGACGTGGCACAACAGCGCCCACATGGCCGTGGAGATGGCGCTGGGGGTCGACATGATGAATCCCAAGACGAACATCTACGTGGAGGAGTTCTGGAAGCTCCACTACTTCATCCAGGCGAGGTTCGCGGCCGAGCTCCGCCGGTTCCGCCCGGGCGTGAAGCAGCCGACGGTGATCGCACGCATCGAGGACCGCCACCACCCGTTCGTCCCGAGGATCTGATCGCTGCAAGCAGCCTCTACCCGGCTGCGGATACACTGCGGATGACCCTTGGGAGAGGCGGGCCGGATGAGCAGACAGGGCATCGCCATCGTTGTCGTCGCCGTTCTGTTCGCGCAGTTCGTGGTCGTGCTCGTCGCCTCCCTCGTGCGCGCCCAGCGCGCCAGGGCTCCCTCGGTGGCCGGCGCAACCGCGCCGTCGCCTGAGCTCATCCGGCAAGATCGGAGGCCATCGCCGGTCACCCGTCGCGAGTTCTTCCGGCGCTCGCTCCTTGGGTCGTTCGGCGTGTTCGGCGCTCAGTTCGGAGTGGCGAGTCTCGCCTTTCTCTGGCCGAACCTGCAGGGTGCGTTCGGCTCGGTGATCGACCTCGGGATCAGCGCCGATGAGATCAAGGCCCAGATCCGGGGCAGCCGGCTGCCGTTCTACTTCGGGGCCGGGCGCTTCTACCTCGTGGAGCACGACGGGGACGGGGCCGACGACGTCTACGAGGGGCTCGTCACCGACGGCCTCATGGCGCTCTTCCAGCGCTGCGTTCACCTCGGGTGCCGGGTGCCGTTCTGCGAGCAGAGCCAGTACTTCGAGTGCCCGTGCCACGGGTCGAAGTACAACCGGGCAGGGGAGTTCTGGGAGGGCCCGGCCCCGCGCGGGCTCGATCGTTTCGCCGTCTCGGTCGAGGACGGAACGGTGCGCGTCGACACCAGCAAGATCGTGCTCGGTCCGGTCCACGGGACCGACACCACCGGCCAGACCCCCGGGGGCCAGTGGTGCGTGGACGTCGGCGAGGCCTGAGGCCTCGCGGGAGATGATCGAGTTCATGGGGAACATCGACCAGGAGCTCGGCGA
>DASWKR010000053.1 GCA_036396535.1 Acidimicrobiia bacterium
GCGTCATCGTGACACGCAGATGGGCCGCGCCGGTGCGGCGCGGCCCATCGGGGGACGTATTCGATTGGTCGGCTAGTTGAGTGGGCAGCCGAGGTTGTTGAGCTCGTCGAGGAACCTCGCCAGCTTCAGGATCTTCCTCCGGCTGCCGCTGTCCCACACGTACTGGACAGCATCGAAGATGGCGGGGCCTGCCGCGGTGGCGCTGTCGCGCCGCAACGGGTAGCCGAGCCCCTCGTGTGCCGAGTTCAGCAGTGCTGCGGTCGCGGCACGAGCGAGGATCTCCTGCGCCCCGGCGATGCCGGATCCGCCTCCGCCGTCGAGAGCCTCGAGCAGCGTCACGTCGCCGTGGTCGACACCGAAGATGTCGCTGAAGAGGTCATCGGTTTCGTACGACCGGTTCCCCTCTTCGTCTTCCAGCCAGTTGTCGGTGTGGTTCTTCCAATAACCGGGCGTGCAGCCCTCCTCACCGGTGACATCGGCGCTCGCCGGGATGGCGATGACCGACATGCCGATGACGGCGAACAGCGTCACGAGTACGGCACGGAGCCGTCGCTTTTCCATGGAATCCTCCTACCAGGTTGCGTCCCTGTCGTCCCGCCGTCGATTGTACGGATGGCGCCACCGATGAGCAATGGCTATCGCGTCCTTAGCCCGTGTTGAACCTGCCTGATGCCCAGAACGGGCTGGCCCGTTCATTCCACCGTGACGCTCTTGGCGAGGTTTCTCGGCTGGTCGATGTCGTGCCCGCGCAGCCTGGCGACGTGGTACGCCAGGAGCTGCAGCGGGACGACGGCGGTCACCGGGCCGAGAAGGTCGTCGGTGCGTGGAATCGGGATCACCATATCGGCATGGCGGCCGATCGACGCATCGTCCTCGTAGGCGACCGCGATGACGTGACCGCCGCGCGCCTTGACCTCCTGGATCGCCGAGATCGTCTTTTCGTACACCGCCTGCTGGGTCAACACGACGACGACCGGTACATCCTGGGTGACGAGCGCCAGGGTTCCGTGTTTCAGCTCGCCCGCCGGCATCGCCTCCGAGTGGAGATAGCTGACCTCCTTGAGCTTGAGCGAGCCCTCCATGGCCACCGCGTAGTCGAGGCCTCGGCCGATGAAGTACACATCCTGGGCGGCGGCGAGGCGCTCGGCAGCCGCCAGCACCACCGTGTCGTCCTGAAGAACCGCGGCGACGTGGGACGGCAGGAGGTGGAGCCCGTGCGCCACCCGGTCGGCGATGCCCTGGTCGACCACGCCCCTCGCCTTGCCGATCCTCAATGCCAGCAGGTACTGGGCGATGAGCATCGCCAAATACGCCTTCGTCGATGCAACCGAGATCTCGGGCCCGGCCCTCGTGTACAGGACGTCGTCCGCCTCCCGGCTCAGAGTGCTTCCGACGACGTTCGTCAGCGCCATGAGCCGAGAGCCGCGCTCCCGGGCGAGCCGAGCCGCCGCCAGCGTGTCGGCGGTCTCGCCGGACTGGCTGATGGCGACGGCGAGGCTCCCGCGGCGTATCAGCGGGTCGTTGTAGCGCAACTCGTGGGCGTACTCGACCGTCGCCGGCACTCTGAGGAGCTTGCGGAATATCTCGCCTCCGACGAGCCCGGCGTGGTAGGCGGTACCGCACGCTGTGATCCAGATCTCGTCGAGCTGCGACGCAAAAGCATCGTCGAACTTCACGTCTTCCAGCCAAACGGATCCGTCCTGCTCGAGGCGCCCGGCGAGCGTTTCCGTGATGACGGCCGGTTGCTCGTGGATCTCCTTGAGCATGAAGTGCTCGAAGCCGCCGCGCTCGGCTTGTGCCGCGTCCCATTCGATGTGCGTCACCGCACGATCGACGGGAGCGCCCTCGATCGTCTCGACGATGGCTCCGTCCTGGGTCACGACGACCAGCTCACCATCCTCGATGATGAGGAAGTCCCTCGTGTGGTGCAGCACCGCGGGGATGTCGGAGGCCAGAAACGTCTCGCCTTCGCCCAGTCCCACGACGAGCGGGCTGATCCTTCGCACTGCCACGATGGTGCCGGGATCGTGCATCGACATGACGACGAGGGCGTACGCACCTTCGGCGCGGGCAACGGCGGCGCGCACGGAGGCGACCAGGTCACCCTCGTACAGGTCGGCGACGAGGTGGGCGAGGATCTCGGTGTCGGTCTGCGACGTGAACTCGTGGCCCTGGGCGATCAACTCGTCCCGAAGGTCCTGGAAGTTCTCGATGATCCCGTTGTGCACCACCACGAATCGGCCCGACGGGTCGGTGTGGGGGTGAGCGTTCAGGTCGCTCGGCACCCCGTGGGTCGCCCACCTCGTGTGGCCGATGCCGATCTTCCCGGTGAGCGGATCGCTCTCGAGCAGATCGGCGAGGCGCTGGATCTTTCCCTGCGCCTTGCGAACCTGGATCGATCCGTTCGTGACGGCGATCCCGGCCGAGTCGTATCCCCGGTACTCGAGGCGTCGTAGCCCGTCGAGCAACAAGGGGGCGGCTTGTCTCGGCCCGACGTATCCCATGATTCCGCACATGCGCGCGCAACCTCCACGAGGTCAGGATCCGGAACAACGAGAAGAAGAACGTGCAATGCACGCTCTCCCACGTCAGGGGGTCTCTGTCCCCGAAGTCGCCTCCGGGCTTTCGCCCCACCTGTCACGACCGTGGGCGGCCGAGAGGGTACCCGCCGACTGCTCGATGATCCCTCTCCCTCGTCACCTCACAGGAGACTGTGAGGGCAGGCGCTGCAAGAACGATGTTCCTGATCGGTTGTAGGTTTGCTCAGAGCATAGGACCGAATCGCGGTCAATCGGCACCGTTTCTGAAGCGCACCGACTGTCTAGTCCGACGTCTTCGTTCACCCGAGCTCGCGGCGAACGACTTCCGTGAGCGAGGAGGCGACACCGCTGGCCGTGTCGGCGTCTGCGGCTTCCACCATCACCCTCACGAGCGGCTCCGTACCGGACGCCCTGACGAGGATGCGACCCCGGTCTGCCAGCTCGGCCTGCGCCTCGGCAACCGCGTCCCAGACCGCCGTCGCCCCGTCGAGGGCGGCGCGGTTGGCGACCGGGACGTTCTGCAGCACCTGTGGATACTCGGTCATGACGGTTCGCAGCTCTCGCAGCTCTCGGCCCGTCGACGCCATCGCGCCGGCGAGCCGCAGGGCGCTGCGCAGCCCGTCTCCGGTGGCGCGATCCTCGAGGACGATGTGGCCGGACTGCTCGCCTCCGAGCACAGCACGCGACCGTCGCATCTCCTCGAGGACGTATCGGTCGCCGACTGCCGTCTCGAGGACGACGACTCCGAGGTGCTCCATCGCCTTCTTGAAACCGAGGTTGGCCATGACCGTCGTCACGACCACCCGCCGCTTCAGCTTGCCGAGGTCGATCAGCTGCTTCACCAAGATCGCCATGACGACATCGCCGTTGCACACATCGCCGTTCTCGTCGACGGCGATGAGGCGGTCGGCATCGCCGTCGAAGGCGAACCCGACGCGACCGCCCACCTTCTCAGCCAGGTACTCGGGGTGGGTGGCTCCGCACCCCAGGTTGATGTTCATGCCGTCCGGCTCGGCGTTGTGGACCTCGACGTCTGCGCCGAGGCGCCTGAACAACTGCGGAGCGGCCGCATACGAGGCGCCGTTGGCGCAGTCGACCACGAAGCGCATCCCACGCAGCGAGTAGGCGGCGCCCGCCACGAGGTGGTCGATGTAGCGGTCGACGGCATCAGCCATCCGGGACTGCATGCCGACGAGGGGACCGAGCGGCCTCGCCCACGGGGCGCCCCTCCGGTAGCGAACCTCGATCTCGTCCTCGCGCTCGTCGGACAGCTTGGCGCCGTCTCGTCCGAAGAACTTGATGCCGTTGTCCTCGGCCGGGTTGTGCGAGGCGCTCACCATCACTCCGAAGCCGGCGGCGGTGTCCCTCACGAGACGCGAGACGCCGCCGACCGGAATGACGCCGAGGTCGACCGTGTCGACACCGACGGCGTTGAACCCTGCGTGCAATGCCGACGAGAGCATCGAGCCGGAACGCCGGGTATCGCGGCCGATGACGACGAGACCCTCGGAACCTTCCCCTGCTGCCTTGGCGAGGTCGAACGCCAGGTCGGCGGTTAGGACGTCGTTCGCCCGGCCGCGCACACCATCGGTTCCGAACAAGCGGCCCCCGTCGACCACCACTTGGGACCTCCATCGCTCCGCGGCTCGGACCCTCCGAACCGTCAGCGCTTCGTGAACTGCGGCGCCCGCCTCGCCTTGCGCAGGCCGTACTTCTTGCGCTCGACCCTGCGGGCGTCTCGAGTGAGGAACCCGGCGCGCTTGAGCGCCGGACGGAGCTCTCGGTCGGCCCCCACGAGCGCCCTGGCGATGCCGAGGCGCAGCGCGTCACTCTGTCCCGTGAAACCGCCACCCTCGATGGTTGCTTTCACGTCGAAACGACCCTCGGCCTCGACGGCCTTCATCGGCTCGAGGACGCGCAGGCGCAGCGCGTTCTGCGGGAAGTAGTCGTCGAGGGACCGGCCGTTCAGCGTGAACTGGCCCGACCCTTCGTAGAGTCGCACTCTGGCAACGGCGCTCTTGCGGCGACCCGTCGCCTGGACGATTGGGCTCGCCATCAGGCATCGACCTCGTTTCTGGAGCGCTTGGCGGCGACCGTGAGTGGCTGCGGGGCCTGCGCTGTGTGGGGATGATCCGGCCCGGCGTACACCTTCAGCTTCGTGATCACCTGCCGGCCGAGCCGATTCTTCGGCAGCATCCCCTTCACGGCGGTCTCGATGATGCGCTCCGGGTAGCGGCCCCGCATCTGCTCGAGGTTCATGCCGCGCAAGCCGCCCGGGTAGCCCGAGTGGCGGTAGTACATCTTCGAGAGCTCCTTGGCGCCGGTGACCGCCACCTTTTCGGCGTTGACCACGACCACGAAGTCGCCCCCGTCCATGTGGGGCGCGAATGTCGGCTTGTGCTTGCCCCTGAGGATCTGGGCGACATCGGAAGCGAGCCTCCCGAGCGGGATTCCTGCGGCGTCGACGACGTACCACACGCGCTCTATGTCGGCCGGCGTGGGCGTGAACGTCTTCTGCAGCTTGGGTTTCACAGTGGTCCTCGGGACACAAGAACACCCCCGGGAACTCCGGGAGCGGGCCAGCATGATACGACAGGCCACCCGCGATCGCCAAACCTGGATTGCACCGCGGCGGTGCCGGTTTACGATCACCCGGTCGCGAGCGATTCGGGGAGCATGGCGAAGCACATCGGGATACTCACGTCCGGCGGAGACTCACCCGGGCTCAACGCCGCCATCCGCGCCATCGGAAAGACGGCGATCCGCAAGCACGGGATGACGGTGATCGGCTTCCGAGACGGCTTCAAGGGAATGATGCAGAACCGCTTCGTACGCCTCGAGGGCGACGCGCTGTCGGGCATCCTGACGATGGGCGGCACGATCCTCGGCACCAGCAGGGAGAAACCGCACCGCATGGACGTCGGCGGCGTCGAGATGGACATGACGGACGTCATCATCCAGAACGCCGCCCAGCACCACCTCGACGCGGTCATCTGCCTCGGAGGGGGCGGGACTCAGAAGAATGCCGCCAGGTTGTCAGAGCATGGACTGCCGGTCATCACCCTCCCGAAGACGATCGATCGAGACGTGTACGGCACCGACGTCACGTTCGGCTTCGACACCGCTCTGGGGATCGCAACGGAGGCGATCGACCGGCTCCACTCGACCGCCCATTCGCACCACAGGATCATCGTCGTCGAGATCATGGGTCACAAGACAGGCTGGCTGGCGCTGGGAGCAGGGATCGCTGGAGGCGCCGACGTCATCCTGTTGCCCGAGATCCCCTACGACCCGGAGGCGATCGCAGAGGCCATCAAGGCCCGTCGGGCCGGAGGCAGCACGTTCAGCATCGTCGCGGTCTCCGAGGGCGCCAGGTCGCAAGAGGACGCCCGAGCGATCGAGGCCGCCGAGCTGCGCTGTGAGACGGCGGAGGGGACCGACCTCGAGGTGGCGTCCAAGGAGCTGGCCGACCTAGTCGCCGCCCAACAGGAGAACACACCTCGCCTGTCGCGCCGGCTCGAGGAGCTGACGGGACTCGAGGCGAGGGTGACCATCCTGGGACACGTGCAGCGCGGCGGAACCCCTTCCCCTGCCGACAGAGTCCTTGCGACCCGGATGGGGACGTCGGCCGCCAACCTCGCCGCCGAGGGCGCCCACGGCGTCATGGTGGCGCTGCGCAACGACGAGATCGTCGCCGTCCCGCTGTCGGAGGTGGCCGGGAGGCGCAGCACGGTGCCGCCCGACCATGCCTGGATCAAGACCGCCAACGACCTCGGGCTCTGCCTCGGCACATAGACGGCTCACTGGAGACGCCCGGCAGTGCACAGGTCCCGGGGTCGGCCGAGCTCACCACCGGAGGGCCGCCACGAGTGGCCCACCGTGCTCCTCGGCATAGCCGACACCGACGAGCGTGAGTCCGTGAGGCGGCGCCACTCCTCTCGCCGCCCCTCGATCCCTTGCCGAGAGCATCCCGGCGACGTCCGCGGGCGCCACCTTCCCCCTCCCGACGTCGACGCAGATGGCGACCATCGACCGAACCATCTGGTGACAGAACGAGCCTGCCGCGACGTGGTACCGCAGCCTGGAAGGTGCGGTTCGGGTCCATTCCGCTTCCGCGACCCGGCGCACGCTGCTCCGCCCGTCCGCCTTGCGACACAGGGACGCGAAGTCGTGCTCTCCGAGAAAGGCTCCGGCCGCCGAGTTCATGGCAGCCTCGTCGAGATCGTGGTCGATCTGCCACGAGAAATGAGCCGTGAACGGATCCGGGGGCCCGCCGTCGACGATGAGGTAGTCGTACGAGCGCCACGTCGCATCGAATCGTGCCGAGAACGGCGCGCTCAGCATCGCCAGGCTCGTGACGGCGATGTGGGGAGCCAACTGGCGGTTGAGCGAGCGCACGACCAATTGCCCGTCGAGCTCGACGTCCGTGGCGAATCCGACCACCTGGGCCGAGGCGTGCACTCCGGCGTCGGTCCTGCCGGCGACCGACGTCTCGACCTCGCCGGTGTGGCGGAAGAGCGCTTCCTCGAGGGCGCCCTGAACGGTGGGTACACCCGGCTGCGTGGCGTAGCCCCGGAACGGGGTCCCGTCGTAGGCCAGGTCGAGGCGATATGACCTCAGAGCGGCAAACCAGCGAAGAGCCCACGGAAGATCGCCGTGATGGCCAGGTAACCGGCTACGGCGCCGATCACCGTGAGCCACGCCTTGTCGTTCGGGAGATCGGCCGTGTGGTGGATACCGGCGGCGCAGATCGCCAGGAACCAGACGGCTGCGACGAGGAAGGCGAGGAGGGAGCTCACGAAGTAGGCCGCCGCGATCTGGACGAGCTGGGTCGGATAGGCGAACCCGGAGATGCGCATGGTCGCCGCGAACGTCGTTCCTCCCTCGAACACGTAGCGCCCGATGACGTGGCTGAGGCCCGAGAACCACAACCAGAAGATGACCCCGCCGAGGATCGTGCCGAAGAGTGCCTCGAGCCAGCCCAGAGAGACGCCGATGGCGCCGACGCCGCTGAATCCGAGAAAGAGGAGCACCCTCGTACCGACGACGAGGAGCAACGCATCTCCGGTTGCCCTGTCGTTGAAATCCATCCAGACGAAGGCGTCGCGCCTCAGTCGAACCGCCTGGAAGAGGCGGGGCCAAACCTCCTGCATCCGGCGATGCTAGGGGCGCGCGCGCCGGGTCGCAGACTCACGCCGCACCGGCCCTCCGGACGCCCAGCCACGCCATGTCTGCCTGCGAGGGTCAGCCTGCGAGACGTCGAAGCTTGCCCACCGCCCGGCGTACGGCGGCGTCCTCGGTCAGCTCGGCGACCTGGGTCACGGGCTGCCAACGGGCATCGTGCGACTCGGCAGGGTCGTGTTGCAGCGTCTCGTCGCCCGCGGCGACGAAGGCGAAGCTCAGGTTGAGGTGCCGGTGGTGAGGCTCGGCCCGATGGGATGGGATGGGATGCGAGTCGACGTCGAGCAGCCCTTCGCCGAGCCGGACGACCGATGCCAGCCCCGTTTCCTCACGCAGCTCGCGCAGGCCGGCGGCGACGACCGAGGGGTCATCCGGATCGACGTGGCCGCCGGGCTCGAGCCACGTCCCGATGCGGCGGTGATGCACGAGGGCGACGCTCGAGCGATCACGGGAGAGCACGTAGCAGCCCACGGTGAAATGACCCGGTTCGTAGCGATACTTCGAGAATGGGTCGCCGGGCCCCGAGATCAGGTCGAGCATCTCGGCGTGGGCTCGCTGCTCGGCGGCTGATGGGGCGTACGCCTCGAGGAGGCCGAGCAACTCGAATCGCCGTGATATGGGAGGGCGCCCGGATGCTGCCACGAGCCCGCCCCTCAGACTCTCGGCATGCCTATACGAACTCGATGAGCGCCATCTCGGCACCGTCGCCCCTGCGAGGACCGACTTTCACGATGCGGGTGTAGCCACCCGGCCTGGTCTCGTAGCGGGGAGCCACGTCGTCGAACAGCTTCGTGACCGCCTCGACGTCGGTGATGTCCCTGAGCACCAGGCGGCGAGAGTGGAGGTCGCCGCGCCGTGCCTTCGTGACGATCTTCTCGACATACGGGCGCAGCAGCTTCGCCTTGGCGACCGTCGTCGTGATGCGCTCCTCGAAGATCAGCGAGGTTGCCAGATTGGCGAGGATCTTGTCCTGGTGGCCTGGGCTCCCACCGAGCCGCGGTCCCTTCTTCGGCTTCGGCATCACTCGACTCCGATGGGATCCGTATCGATTGCGGAGCGAAGGGACAACCCGAGCTCGTCGAGCTTCGCCGTGACCTCTTCGAGGCTCTTCTGCCCGAAGTTCGTGATGTTGAGCAGGTCGTCCTCCGTCTTGAGCACCAGCTCGCCGACCGTGTGGATCTGCGCCCTCCGCAGGCAGTTGCGGGGCCTCTCGGAGAGGTCGAGCGCCTCGATCGGGAGGTCGAGGTCGGGCGAGGACGACTCGGCCGCCACCACGTCGCCGAGCTCGAGGCCGACGCCTTCGTCGATGTCGGCGAAGAGGCCGAGCAGCTCACGAAGCGTCTTCCCGGCCGACGAGACGGCTTCGCTCGGGGAGAGCGACCCGTCCGTCTCGACGTCGAGGATCAGCTTGTCGAAGTTCGTCATCTGACCGACCTGGGTGCTGTCGACCTTGTATGCGACCCTGCGGACCGGCGAGAAGATCGAGTCGATCGGCATCACGCCGATGGTGTCGCTGCGCTTGTTGCGTTCGGCACTGCGGTACCCGACCCCGCGCTCGGCGGTCAGCTCGACCTCCAGCTTGCCGTTGCTCGAAAGGCTCGCGAGGTGGAGGTCGCCGTTCACGACCTCGACCCCCGCCGGTGCCTTGAGGGCTGCCGCGGTCGCCTCGGTCTTGCCGCGGGCGGACAGGTAGAGCGTCTGCGGCTCGTCCACGTCCATGCGAAGCACCACCTGCTTGAGATTGAGGATGAAGTCGACGACGTCCTCGACGACGCCGTCGATCGTCGAGAACTCATGCTGCACACCGTCGATGCGAACCGACGTGATGGCGGCGCCTGGGATCCGCGACAGAAGGGTCCTGCGCAACGTGTTCCCGAGCGTGTAGCCGAAGCCGGGCTCGAGCGGCTCGACGATGAATCGAGACCGGACTTCGGAGACTGGCTCCTCTTCGATTTGGGGTCGCTGAACGATGAGCACGCGGCGCTCCTCAGTTTCTCGGGGTCTTACTTCGAATACAGCTCGACGACGAGCTGTTCCTGGATCTGGGTGTCGATCTGGGGACGGCTCGGCAGAGTCGTCACGGTCACCCTCCGGTTCGACTCGTCGACATCGAGCCACTCGGGGCTCGGCCGGTCGATCGTGTCGACGGCCTGCTGGACCGGGAACAGCTCGCTCGAGCGTTCTCGCAGCGTGATGACGACGCCCTGACGCACTTGGTACGACGGGATGTCGACCCGTTTGCCGTTCACGAGGAAGTGCCCGTGGTTGACGAGCTGCCTGGCCTGTGGCCTCGTCCTCGCCAAGCCTGCCCGGTACACGACGTTGTCGAGGCGGGACTCCAACAGACGGAGCAGGTTCTCGCCCGTGATGCCGGACTGGCGGGCCGCCTCGTGGTAGTACCGCCGGAACTGCCGCTCGAGCACGCCGTAGATGTGGCGCAGCTTCTGCTTTTCCTGGAGCTGGATCTGGTACTGAGACTCGCGGATCCTGCCCCGGCCGTGCTCGCCCGGTGGGTACGGGCGGCGGTCGAAGTACTTCGCCTTGTTCTCGTCGAGGAGTTGGCGGGCCCGGCGGCTCTTCCTGGTACGGGGACCGATGTAACGCGCCATGTCAGCCCCGCTTCCGCTTCTTGGGGCGGCAACCGTTGTGGGGAACGGGCGTCACGTCCTTGATGCCCGTCAGCTCGATGCCCATGTTCTGCAGGGTGCGGATGGCGGTCTCCCGGCCCGACCCGGAGCCGCGAACGATGACGTCGAGCTTGCGTACCCCCATCTCGCCTGCCTTGCGGGCGGCCTGCTCCGCAGCGACTTGGGCGGCGTACGGCGTCGACTTTCGGGAGCCCTTGAACCCGACCGAGCCTCCGGATGTCCACGCGATCACGCCACCCTCCTGGTCGGTGATGGTGATGATCGTGTTGTTGAACGTCGCCTTGATGTGGGCCTGTCCGTGTGGGATGGACCGCTTGACGCGCCGTCTGCGCTGTTGCTGTTTCGCCATGTGTCTGAGCGTATCCCTACTTCGTGACCTTCTTCTTGCCCGCGATCGGCACGCGCTTGCCTTTGCGGGTCCGGGCGTTCGTGTGGGTTCGTTGACCGTTGACGGGCAGGCCGCGCCGGTGGCGAAGCCCCTGGTAGCACCCGATCTCGATCTTGCGCTTGATGTTCTGTGCGACGTCGCGGCGCAGATCGCCTTCGACCTTGTAGTTGGCGTCGATGAACTGCCTGATCTTGACGACCTCGGCGTCCGTCAGGTCGCGGACCTTGGTGTCGAAGTCGATGTCGAGAGCCGTGAGGGTGTCGAGCGAGCGGGAGCGGCCCATGCCGAAGATGTAGGTGAGGCCGATCTCGACGCGCTTGTCCCTCGGGAGGTCGGTACCTGCGATTCGAGCCATCTCGTTACCCCTGTCGCTGCTTGTGTCGAGGATTGGGGCAGATCACCCAGACGCGGCCATGCCGCCGGATGATCCGGCACTTCTCACACATCTTCTTGGCCGACGCTGCGACCTTCATCCAGCTGCACCTCTAGGTGACCGTCCCGGGATGGACGGCGACCGGCGCCGCCGTTTCCGAGTCCTTCCATGGTCGTTGGCAACCGCCACCCTGGATTTCGGGAGCGGCTCGACGACGTACCCTCGGGCACCGTGGAAAACGTCGTCTTTCTGCCACGACAAAACCCAGCCCGCACCGCGGGCCGGGCCGCAATGATACGACTACCCGCCAACGACGCCAAATCAGGCCTCAGCGTGCTTCGAACCGTCCGTAGTGACGTCCTCGTACCCCTAACTTGCGGGATCGACGAGCGATGGGAGACGATGTGGCGAAGGTGATCATCGTTGGTGACGGACCCGGCGGCCTGAGCGCCGCCCTCTTCCTCGCCAAGAACGGACACGACGTCGTGGTGTACGGGCAGGACAAGACGGCGATGCACTTCGCCGAGCTGCACAACTACCTCGGCATCGAGAAGATCCTCGGTAGCGACCTCCAAGCGATCGGGCGCCATCAGGTGCGCAGCTTCGGCGGGACCCTCGTCGACGCCGCGGTGGCGAGCGTCGAGAAGACCGACGCCGGCTTCAAGGTCACCCTCGAGGACGGTCCCGATGACACATCGTCCTACGTGATCCTCACGGAGGGGAAGAACCCGACGCTTGCCACTGCGCTCGGAATCCGACTCGACGAGGCGGGGCGGGCGGTCGTCGACCAGGACGGGCGCTCCTCGGTCGACCGGGCCTACGTCGTCGGGCGTACCGCCCGGCCGACCCGCAGTCAGGCGATCATCTCGGCGGGGGCAGGGGCAGCGGCAGCCCTCGACATCTTGGCGAGAGAGGCCGGCAAGGACGTCCAGGATTGGGACAGCCCCCCGAAGGACGAGGAGTAGGACGCCTCGCCTCATCGCGCCCAACCGCGGGCGCTGTGCCTACGAGAACGCTTGCAATAGACGAGAGCGTCTGGATAGACGTGAACGCCTGGATAGGTCGCCCCCCGTCGGCCAGGCGGGAGCCTTGCAGGTCGTCGGCCCGTGCGCGCTACTTCAGTTCCACGTCCCACAGAACCGATCCGAGCCTCACCCAGCGTCCTCCGGGACCACCGCCGGTCTGCCTGGCTCAGGGTGGGGCTCGGGGTGGGCTAGCGGTGAAGCGCCGTTGCTTGGGGGGGCTCTTCGGGTCGATGTGGTAGCCGCCTTGGTGGACGACGACGTGGTGGTGGTACCAGCACAGGGTCGTGAGGTTGGCGGGGTCGTGGTTTCCGCCGTGGCGGCGGGCCTGGATGTGGTGGGGTTCGAGCCGGTACCGGGAGGTGCAGCCCTGCGCGGTGCAGCCACCGTCGCGGGCGAGGACGTAGCGGCGGATACGGGCCGGGATGGCGGTGGTGGCGTCCCCGAACGTCACCGGGATCCCGGTACGGGTGACGCCGATGACGTCGATGCGGCCGTGGCACAGTAACGCTTCGAGGGTGGCTGGTCCGACTCGGGGTCCGGCCGCCACGGTCGCGACGTACCCGTCCCCGTCACCGTCTTGGCGGGCGTCGACGAAGATCGTCACCGACGGATCCGGCGACACACCACCACCACCACCATCGCCATCATCGCAGCCGCCGTCGCCGGTGCCGGTGGCGAGGATGACGAGAGCGTCGGCGTTGCGTTGTCCCCTCGTCACGGTTTCCCACGGGGGAACCGGGAGGGTGTCTCCGAGGGCGGCGAGGCGTTCCTCGACGAGTTTGCCGCCAACGGCGGGGAGGAACCCGGATAGGTCCCATCCCGAGTCGTCGATCCGGGGTTGCAGCCTGACGAATCGGTCTTGGTGGGTTTGGTGCTCGTCTCGGCGAGTCATTCGTCGTTGGTGGGCGGTGAGGCGCCGCACGCCGGCGATGTCCATCCTGTCGGCGTCGTCGAGGGTGGCGTCGTCGGCTCCGCAGGCGGCGAGGCGTGACATGGCGACGGTCCGGTCGAACGATGCGGTTCCGCGGGACGCCATGTCGACCCAGACCGGGTCGCGCCGGGACGCGTCGGCAGTGTCGGTGAGGGCAGCGGCGGTGTGTGCCGAGATGTCGCAGGTTCCCGCCAGGTAGTGACGCATCGTGGCGAACCCGTATCGGCGGGGTTCTCCCCACGACTCGAGTTGCCGGACCAGCCAGACCTGCCGGGAGCGGAGTCGGGCGATCTCGGTTTCGAGGTCAACCAGCTCGCGGCGCCACTCGTCGAGGAGTCCCGCCTCGAGACCGACGAACCCATCGTCGGGTGCCGCTGCTTCCAACACCATCGAATCGAACATGTGTTCGATGATGCCACGCGCCAACGACAGAAACCGAACCACCACCACTATCGCCGGCGGAAGGAGCCCCCGGCTCAGCCCATGAGCGCCTCCCGCCGATCGGCCGGGAGGGCGAGGAACCGCATCCCGGTGTGGAAGTCGTCTCGCTCCAGCGCCGAGGCCGGCCCCCGAGCGCGGACGTCGGAGGCGCACGTGAACTGCGGAGCCACCGGCCGGTCGGTGCGCGGGGTCGCCCGCAGCTCGTCGAGCAGGCTGTTGGCCGCCTGGGTGCGGGGCCCGAACAACGCGCCGTCTGCGTGCTCGGCGGGGGCGAAGCGGTGCAGGATCGTCTTGATGATCGACGTGTGATCGAGCAGGGTGGTGACGACCGTCCCGGCGTCGACCCAGGGCGAGATGACGAGCGCCGGCACCCGCACCCCGAGGTGGACGGCACCATCGCGATGCACCTGGGGCTGCGGCGAAGGGTCGTCCGCCGGAGGCGTGCCCGGCGGCGCCACGTGGTCGAAGAACCCGCCGTGCTCGTCGTACGTGACCACGAACAGTGTGCCCGACCACGTGGGGGCGTCCTTCAACAGGTTGTAGATGCGCCGCACCAGTTGCTGGCCGAAGCACACGTCGGTGGGCGGCAGGTCGTCGTTGGCGTCGAACGACGGCGGCACGTCGATGTAGCGGGGGTCGATGTAGGAGACCGCCGGTAGCCGCCCCGTCTTCACGCGGTTCTCCCAGGTGTCGGCGATCCCCTGCTGGAAGTCGTCCGTGAACGGTATGACGTTGCGGATGTCGAGCCGGTAGCGGTCGAACATGCGCAGGAAGGCGATGTTGCCCTCGGCGTAGCACCAGTCGACGCCGAATCGGTTGAGCACGTCGAAGATCGATGTGCCGTTGAAGTAGCCGATGCGGTCGTCGCCGATGTCGAAGTTGTCGATCTCGGGGGTGGCCCCCGTGGTGGCGCAGAAGCGATTGGGCCATGTCGGGCCGGGATGCGACGCGTACCAGGCGTCACAGATGGCGAAGTTGTTGGCGGCGAACTCGTACATCGGCAGCTCGGCCTCGGTGTAATAGCCCATCGCCAAGCCGGGGTCGGTGACGGCGCTGCGCCGCGCGTAGTTGGCGGCGAAGCCGGTCATGGCGCCCTCGGCGACCTGTTCGGCCACGCAGTGGAACTCATGGCAAGGGCTGGGGATGCCCTTGGTCTTGGTGAGATGTTTCACCCGGTAGGGGCGGTTGCCGTCGGGGATGGCGTTCTGCTCGTTACCCGCGAGGCCGCGCACATCGTGGCCCTTGAGGGCGCGGTAACCCAACATGTGGTCGAAGGAGCGGTTCTCCATCATGAGAAAGACGATGTGCTCGACCCGGGTGGCCACCGGCGCCGGGTCGGGATCCGTCGTGACGGGCCCGATCTCGGGCGGCCCCACGTCGGGGAGGAGGGGCCCGAACGGGGGGCGCACCGGGGTGGTGACGACGGGACCGACCGCCGGCGATTCGTCGCCCAACGCCGGTCCGGCGATGACGCCCGGCGTACCGGCGGGCGAGCCCTCCGGCGGCGACCCGTCGTCACCGAGCACGACGACCTCGCCGCCGTCGGGGAGGTTGAAGCGCCCCAGCGGGTCGTACAAGGCGTGGTGCTGGACGATGAGGTCGGTGGCGTCGGCCGTGATGCTGTGGATGACGTGGTCGCGCTCCACCAGGTGGGTGAGCACATCCTGCACGTAGACCGCGCCACCGTCGCGCATGGCGGTGTTCAGCGAGGCCTGCGCCTTGGAGACCATGTCCTTGATCGTGTCGTCGAACGAGTCGCCGCCGAGGACATCCTTGAGCCAGTCGAGGACGTTCACCCAGATGCCCTGCAGGTCCGGGTGGGCTGCGATGGTGGCGAGCACCAGGAGCCTGCGGGGGATGACGGTGCCGTTGTGGCGCTGCACCGCGGTGGCGAAGAAGTTGGTGGTAGGCGGGGGGAGGAGCCAGAGGACGAGGGCGAGCTGCAGTGACATGTCGCCGATGTTGCCATCCGGCCCGAAGACGTCGACCTCGTCGCCGCGCTCTTCGAGCTCGAGCCCGACCATGACGGCCGGCATCCCGAATTGTGGTTCCCGGCCCAACCGGATCGAGAGGCTCTCCAGCGCGATGTTCTCCAGCCGGTCGTTGACGCTGGTGACGACGTCGTCGATACCGGTGAGCTTCTTGAACTCGCCGGTGAACTGCAACGTCGCCCGGCCCTTGTTGACGAAGAGGTAGGGGCGCATCAGCAGCAGCGCCTCTGCGAAGGAGCGGTTGACGAGCTGGAACGGCACCCGGGTGGTGACGAGGCTCTGCACCGACTCCGGGTAGTCGACGTCGATGAAGAACTCGCGCTCGTGGTCGGCGAGGTTGTGGAGCCGCACCCTCCAGCGCCCTCCGGGGTCGGTGCCCGGGACCAGATCGCGCTCGATCACCTCGCGCCCGCCGCCACCACCACCGCCGCCGGGCGGCTGCGGGGGCTCGAAGGGCGGCAGCGGGTCATTGGGCGGCGGGAACGGGTCTTCGAACACCACCATGTCACCACTGACCCTGTCGATGCCGCGGATCGGACCGCGGTGGTCGTTGACCATCTCCACTGTCCCCGGCGGCGTCGCCCCGCCGGGATCGGTCACGACGCCGGGGTCGGCGACCGTGTCGCCCTCGACCGGCAGCTCCGGGGCGGCGTCTCTCTCCAGGGTGGTGGGCGCACCCGAAACCAGCACCTCGACACCGCGGCCGACGACGGCCGGGGGACGACTCGGGTCCTCGAATGTGACCTCGGTGACGAGCGGTCCGGTTGTCCCGGGCAGGCCGGTCCCGGGCAGGCCGGTCCCCGGCGTCGTCGTCTCCGGCGGGATGATCTCGATCCGGATCTCGCTCGGCTTGCCCTTGAACACCTCGCCGACGGACACCCGGATCTTGGGGGCGCCGTTCACCGCGTCTGAGACGAAGTTGCAGTCGAAGGCGATGTCGCGGAAGTCGGGGATGATCGTCTCGGCCGTACCACGCAGCACGTAGCGCCGCGACTGAGCTCCCAGCGTCATGATCCGCGCCATGCGTTCCCCTTCCGATGTGACACGTGAGTTGTGACCTAGAAACCTACGCCACACCGGCGTGGCGGTGCCGGGAATCAGCGTGCGTCGAGTGGCAGCAGCCGGAGAGCCGATCCAGCGCGCCGGGGTCGAAGCTCTCTGGTCGGCGGCACACACGGTGGAGCTACCAGAGATACCACCCGACGCTCCTCCCCTAACCTCCCGACGCCATGAATACCCTCGCGGGCGTCGCGCCACCGGAACTGGCGGCACTCGCCCATCTCCACCCTTCCGATGCGGCGCAGCGCGCCCGTTCGCTGGCGGCTCGGCTGCTGCGGCGCCACCACCCGTCGATCGTCCACGTCGGTGCGGCCGACTCGGTCACCCCGAAGCACTTCATGGCTCGCCTCGGCGCCCTCCCCTCGATGCGCCAGATCAACCGGGACCTGTGGGCCGTGACCCTCGCATTGCCGCCCCGCTCACGCATCGAGTACAAAGTCGCGGCCGTCACCGGCGGCCACGAGGAGCTCCGACCCGACCCTCTCAATCCACGCACCGCGTCCGATCCCTTCGGCTTCAACTCGGTCGTGAACGGGCCGGGATACGCCGTCCCGGAGTGGGTCGATCCGACTGCGCCGCACGGGTCGCTGTACACGTCGCGGGTGCGCTCGCCGTCGTTTCACGCCATCCGCGAGGTCACCACGTACCTCCCGATCGGCTATCCGGAGGCCGCCCCGTATCCCCTGGTCGTCGTCCACGACGGTGGCGACTTCCGGCGCCACGCAGACCTGGTCGCCTCGCTCGACGGGCTCATCTCCCGCCGCCTCATTCCCCCGCTGATCGCAGTCATGACGGACCCGGTCAACCGCCTCGACGAGTATGGGGACGACCCGGGACACGCCGACCACGTCGATGCGGTGATCCGTCACGTCTCCCGCCGCCACCGGGTGGCCACCGACCCGAGGCGGTGGATCCTGCTCGGCGCCAGCCTCGGCGGCGTCGCCTCGTTGAGCACGGCGATGCGGCTCGGCCACGACTTCGGCGGCCTCGTCCTGCTCTCCGGCTCCTTCGTGACGGCCCGCGACGACCAGAAGGGACGCGGTGCGCAGTTCGACCGGATCGTGGAGTTCACGCGCCGCGTTCTCGAAGCCCCCGGCAGCGTCCCCAAGCGGATCGCCATGGCGTGCGGCGCCTACGAGAACCTCGCCGTCGACAACCGGATGATGGCCGAGGCGCTCGGTCACCACAGTGAGGTCATCTACGAGGAAGCGCCGGACGGCCACCACTGGCACAACTGGCGGGATCGGTTGGGCAAGGCATTGGCGCACGTGCTCGCCTGAGCGCAGCCCAACCGCCCGCATTAGCTTGAAGGCCATGAGCAGGTCGACCCGCCGCATCGGGCTCTCACTCGGGGCCGACCTCTGCTGGCCGATCTACTACGAGGACATCCTCGCCGAGCTGGATCCCACGGTGTCGATGGGCGGCGAAACGATCGACTTCGCGGCCGAACGCATCACGATCGAGCCGTTCGACCTCGTCCAGCCGGTCGCGTACGACGTCGTCCTCGACCGGCTCACGCCCTGGTACCACACCAGCCGGGAGTGGATCAAGAAGGCCGTGGTGATGAACGGGCTCTACGTGCTGAACAACCCGTTCACCCTCCAGGCCATGCAGAAGCACACCTCGTACGCCGCCATGATGCGGCTCGGGATGCCGGTTCCGAATACCTGGCTCTTGCCTCCCAAGGAGTACGAGCACGCAGACGACCTCCACACGACCCTCGAGCAGTACGCCCAGATGTTCGACCTGCGCGAGGTCGGCGACAAGGTGGGCTATCCGTCGTTCCTCAAGCCGTACGACGGAGGGGCCTGGGTCGGCGTGTCCCGAATCGACGACTACGCCGAGCTCCAAGCTGCCTACGACTCGTCCGGCACCCGGATCATGCACCTGCAGGAGGCGGTCTGGCCGTTCGACCTGTTCGTTCGGGCCCTGGGGGTGGGGCCGCAGGTCAACCTCATGAGGTACGACCCGGCGGCCGTGCTCCACGACCGATACAAGGTGGAGTTCGAGTTCGTCGACGACCAGGAGTGGCGCCACCTCACAGACGTGGCCCTCGTCATCAACTGCTTCTTCGGGTGGGACTTCAACTCGGTCGAAGCGCTCCGCAAGGACGGCGTGTTCCACCCGATCGACTTCGCCAATGCCAACCCGGATTCCCAGGTGACGTCGCTCCACTACCACCTGCCGTGGCTGGTGAAGGCCCTGCTGCGGTGGTCTCTCTACTGCGCGGCGACGAAGCGCCGCATGCGGCTCGATCTCGCTTGGGATCCGTTCCTCGAGATCGCCGATTCGGAGGCGAACGACGGGGTGAAGCTCGAGGCGATGGCTGCGATCGCCCGGGAGCGGTTCGACGCCGTCGAGTTCGCCTCGTTCTGCGACACGTACCTGAAGGACCTCGACGAGGTCGCCCTCGCCTACTTCGCCGAGGAAAGGGCCAAAGATGCCATCCGCCGCAAGGTGGCCGCCGTGTTTCCGGCGCACGAGGTCGACCACTTCACCGAGCACTTCTGGGGGCTCATCGGGTTCTGGCGCAAGACCGAGCAGGACCGGCTCTCCAGGTGAAGGCCGTCGAGGCCTGGCATTCGGACAGGATCGAACAGGAGATGCGCCTCGTGCGCTGGGGCGCCGTCGGTGTACCCGTCCTCCTCTTCCCGACCGCCGGCGGCGACGCCGAGGAGGCCGAGCGGTTCGGACTCATCGACTCGATCGCCCCCCTCATGGCGGCTGGGAGGATCAAGGTGTACTCCGTCGACAGCGGCGCCGGCCGATCGTGGACGAGGAAGGACGACCCCCGTCACAGCATGTGGCTGCAGAATCAGTTCGACGCCGTGATCCGCGAAGAGGTGGTACCTGCGATTCGGGCCGACTGCCGTGACGACTCGACCGAGATCGTCACCGCCGGAGCCTCGATCGGGGCCTTTTGGGCTCTCGAGGTGATCTGCCGGCACGCAGACGTGTTCCGGCTCGCCATCTGCATGAGCGGCTCATACGACCTCAGCGATCGGCTGCACGGCCACTGGAACGACGACTTCTACTTCTCGTCGCCGCTCCACTATCTCCCGGACCTCGACGACGGTTGGGAGCTCGACATGCTGCGAAGCCGTTTCGTCGTGCTGGCCTGCGGGCAGGGCCGCTGGGAGGACCCCGGCGAGTCGTGGCGGGTGGCCCACGTGCTCGGCGAGAGAGGAATCCCCAACCGGGTCGACCTGTGGTCGCACGACCACGACCACGACTGGCCCACCTGGCGCGAGATGCTGCCCCTGTATCTCGATGACATGGCCTGAGGGCTCGATGACATGGCGCGAGGGCTGACGCGCCCGAACGCCACCAGATGACCCATGACAGCATCGTCAACCGCGACTACTCTTCGTAGCGCTCCGACCACTCGGAGCGGCACATAGGGGGAACTCCACCCCTGGGACGCAACATAGGGGAGGTAGGCAGCATGCATGACGCGCGTGTTCGGCGCGGACGCAAGCACTGGTTCACTGCGGTACTCGCGGGAGCGGTATTCGCGATGATCGCCCTGCCCGGCTCGGCTCTCGCCGACCCGCCGGGGAACAACGGGACGGTCAAGATCGACGGAGTCGAGTTCGACTCGCATCCTGACAACGAGCCGCACGTCGGCTGCTTCTTCGAAGTCGATTTCTACGGCTTCGACGAGGGAGTCGGCAACGCGACGGTGACGTTCGAGATGCACCCGCCGACCGGCACCGGACTGATCCTGCAGAACTTCGTCGACATCGGCGAGGACGCAGCAGGAGGCGGTACCGATCTCGATGCGGAGGTCTTCTACGACCTCAATGGCGGCTTCACGGGCGTCGAGGCGCACCCGCAGCAGGGCTACCACGTCAAGCTGACGGTCAACGCACCCGGCTCCATCGGCGCAGACACCAAGCACAAGGTGTTCTGGGTCACGGGCTGCGATGACGGCGGCTACATCGGCTGATCGATCAGGTCGACGCTCGGAGGGCAGCCACACGCGCGGCTGCCCTCCGACGCGTCACGCGGTCACCGCGTGGCGACAGTGTGATGCGGCCGGCGCGGCGCGGCGACGTGACGCGGACCCAGCCACGCGGCAAAGCCCCCGCTGTCGCTCGTTCGCTCGTTCACAGGGTCTACGGACCCTCTGCTTGGCGTGCTGCGGGGGCTTCGCCTCCGAACCGTCACCCCCGACCCTGCCAGGACACCCCGTCCCCGGCCAGGGTCGAAAGCCCCTGCCCCGCAGCGCAATCCCCCCACTACGCAATCCCCCGGCGAGAGCC
>DASWKR010000054.1 GCA_036396535.1 Acidimicrobiia bacterium
GCACCCTGAACGGCGAGCCGGGCGAGGTGGAGCGCAGCCGTCGTCGTGTACGTCCGCACCCGTTCCCGGTCCCCCGGCATCCGCAGGGTCCTGGCGGCCGCTCCGTCGGGTGTGCGGACCGCGACGATCATGGTGCCGACCGGCCGCTCCTGCTCGTCCGGTCCCGCCGACCCGGTCACCGCGATGACGACGTCGGCGCCGAGGCGGCCGGCGCCTCCCTGCGCCATCGCCAGGGCCACCTCCTCGCTGACCACGCCGAACTCGTCGATCGTCACGTCCGGGACATCGAGCACCGTGCGCTTCACGTCGACGTCGTATGCGACGACCGAACCCCTGAAGTAGGCGGAGGCGCCGGGCACGGCCGTGAGCCGGGCGGCGATCATCCCTCCGGTGGCGGACTCGGCGGTGGCGATCGTCCAACCCCGCTTGTCGAGCAGGTCGAAGAGGATGCGCTCGACCGTCTCCTCGTCGGCCCCGAAGACACGCGACCCGAGCCGGGCGCGGACCTGCTCCTCGACCGGCGCGATCAGGTCGAGGGCCTCATTCCTGGTTGCGGCCTTCGCCGTGAGTCGGATCTTGATCTCCGCCGCACTTGCCAGGAAGGCCAGCGTCGGGTTATCGCTCGCCTCGTAGAGGTCGGCGAGCACCTCGCCGATCCGCGACTCGGACTCTCCCCAGGTCCTGATGAAGCGGCTGAGAACGACGGACGGTCCGAGGTCCTCCAATCCACAAAGGAACGGGACGATGTGCTCGTCCACCATCGGCAACATCTCGGCGGGTACTCCGGGCACCGCGAACACCCACATGCGGCCGACCTTCGTGCGGAGGCCCGGAGCGGTGCCCCGCGGGTTCGGGATCACGTCGGCGCCCTGCGGGCGGTGCGCCTGACGGAGGTTCGACTCCGGCATCTGGCGGCCCCGCTGGGCAAACCTCTCCTCGAGCTCGGCGGCGTATGCCTCGTCGAACACCAAGCCGACGCCCGCAGCCGCCGCGATCGCCTCGCGGGTGAGGTCGTCCTGTGTCGGGCCGATCCCACCGGTGACGATGAGGACATCGGCCCGGGTGGCGGCGTGGCGGATGGCGGCGACGATGCGGTCGAGGTTGTCGCCCACGACGGACTGGTGATGGTGATCGAGCCCGGCGTCCGCCAGGCGGCCGCCGATCTCGGCGGCGTTCGTGTTGACGATCTGGCCGAGCAGCATCTCGGTGCCGACGGCGAGCACCTCGACGATCACCGGCGCACCGACCCCACGAGGTCCGTCCCGTATGCCCCGACAATCTCGGCATCGAGCCATTCACCGGGCGCCCCCTCGTCGAGGAGGACCACCCCGTCGATCTCCGGCGCCTCCCGGTACGAACGGGCGACGCTCCGGCCATCCTCGACCTGGTCGACGAGGAGCCGCACGACCCTCCCGACCTGCTCCTGGTTGCGCACCGCCGTGATGTCGTCCTGGATCGACTGCAGGTGTCGCAGCCGCTCTGCCTTCTCCGACTCGGGCAGCCGGCCTTCCAGCCCGGCTGCCGGCGTCCCCTCCTCCGCCGAGTAGGGGAAGAAGCCCGCCCAGTCGAGGCGAGCTGCCTCGAGGAACCCGGCGAGCTCGGCGACGTCGTCGTCCGTCTCACCCGGGAACCCGACGATGAAGCTCGACCTGAGCGCCGCCTCCGGAGCCCGGTGACGGATCCGCGCCACGAGGTCGAGGTGGCGATCGATGTCGCCGGGACGCTTCATGGCCCTGAGCAGGCGAGACGACACATGCTGGAGAGACAAGTCGAAGTAGTCGGCGATCACGGGGTTGGCCGCCATCTCTTCGATCAGCGCATCACGGATCTCACGGGGGTACAGGTAGTAGAGCCGCACCCGCTCGAGGCCTGCGATGTCGGTCACGAACCGCAGGAGCTCGACGATGCCACCTGGGGCATCGATGTCCCGGCCGAAGGCCGCCAAGTCCTGGGCGACGAGCACGACCTCCCGCACCCCGTGACCCACCAGCTCCGCCATCTCGTCGCGGATGTTCACCGGGGGCCGGGAGCGCTGCTTGCCGCGGAACAGAGGAATGGCGCAGAACGTGCACGCCTTGTCGCAACCCTCCGCGATCTTGACGTAGGCGTACGGGGTCGCCGGGGTCGGGCGCCGCGTCTGGTAGAGGATGTCCATCCGCGCGGCAGGTGTGGGCCGGATCTGCAGCGGCGTCCACGAGGTGAGCTGGTCGAGGGTCCCGACCAGCTCCCCGTAGCGACTCAGGCCGATGACGGCGTCCGCCTCGGGTAGTGCCTCGGCGAGCTCCGTCTCGTACCGCTGCGCCATGCAGCCGATGACGACCAGCTTGGCGTCGGTCCGCTTGGCGTCGGCCAGCTCCAGGATCGTGTCGATCGACTCCCGGCGGGCCGCCTCGATGAAGGCGCACGTGTTCACCATGACGACATCGGCGTCGGCGGGGGTGTCGGCGTCGAGGTAACCGGCGTCGGCCAGCATCGAGGAAACCTTGTCGGAGTCCACCTGGTTCTTGGAGCAGCCGAGCGTCGTCAGCCACAGCGTCGGGGCAGACGCCCCGGAGTGGGAGGTCATGGCGGGGCAGTCTACGGCCACCCTCTCCCCGGGACGCGCCTGAGGGCCCGCCGCGGGGCGGGCCCTCAGGGTTCGCAGGGACCGTCAGCCGCCGACCGTCGTGGTCGTCTCGAGCGGAAGCGTCGTCGTCGTGATGCCGTCGAGGACGGTCGTGGTGGTGTCGTCGCCCGTGGCCGGGTCGTCGTCGTCGGTGCACGCCGCCAGGCCGAGAGCCAGCGACGTGACCACGAGCCCGGTCACCAGTTTCTGTCTCAACATTCCCTGCCTCCTCTTGGGTGGGGGATGCGAGGAACTACCCGGTGAGACGGCCGATCAAACGCCGCAAAGCTCAGGCCCGTCTCGTGTACCGGCCCCGGTAGTACAGGAGCGGATCGGTGGAATCGACGAGGTCGACGCGGTCGATCTCGCCGGATACGAGCACCGAGTATGACTCCTCGACCCCGCGCCGCAGCGTGCAGTACGCCCGGGTCGCCAACGACGTGAGCAGAGGTCCGTGGTCGGTCTGGTCGACGTCGAGACCGGCGAACATCCCTCCGGGGCTGGGTCGGAGCCCGGCGAACACGTCGCTCACCACCTCGTCGCCGACCCGGCAGACGTGGACGATGAACCTGCCGAACTCCTGGATGGCGAGCCACAGGTCGGTGGTGGGGCCGACGAGGACGTAGACCAGCGAGGGTGCTCCCTCGGCGACAACCAGCGAGGACACCGTCAGGCCGGTCCGCTCGTCGGCGTCGCCGGCGGTGACGATCGTGACCGGCGCCGCCAGCCTGCCGCGGAATCGCCGCACCGGGTCTCGTTCGTCCCCCGGGGCCTTGAACGGGTTCTCGTCGTGGATCCCTCCGGTCATCGCAGCGGCACGAGCTCCCTCGTGCGCCTCCGGAAGCGGACCCGGTGGGTGTGTCCGGCGGCGAGCGCCTCCCGGATGAGGAGATCGCGTTCGAGGGCGCAGTCCTCCGGCCGGTGGGCATCGCTCGCAAGCGTGATCGGCACCCCCGCCGCAGCGAACATGGCGAGGAACCGGGGATGCGGGTAGATCTCGGAGACCGGCTGGCGCAGCCCGGCGCTCGACACCTCGACGGCGGTGCCCGAGGCGGCCGCAGCCGCCACCACCTTCTCGTAGAGGTCGAGCGGAGGGTCGGGGAGGACGTGGCCGTGCTTCTTGACGACGTCGACGTGTGCCAGCGCATCGACCGTCCCCGACTCGGCGAGCATCACCTCGATCTCGAAGTAGTCCTCGTACGCCTGGCGCACGCCGCGACGTCCGAACTCCCACTGGGCGCCGCCGTGGTCGACGGACCACCCTCTCACCCAGTGGGTGGACCCGATCAGGAAGTCCCACGGATACGGGGCCAGCAGGTCGACGACGGCGTCGATCGTGTCCGGGAAGTAGTCCACCTCGAGCCCGAGGAGCACGGGGAGCCCGCGATCGCGCGCCTCCGTGACCGTCTGCACGTACCGCTCGAGCGAGAGCTGCAGGTCGTCGAGGAAGAACTTCTCGGCTTGCCGGGCCAGGTCGATCGTCGGGGCGGCCTCCCAGAACGGCCCGAGCACCGGGGCGGCCTCGACACACCGGTAGAGATGCTCCGTGAATCCGACCTCGTCGGCGCCACGGGTGAGCGCCGTGTCGACGTACGACTCGATGAGACCGTCGGGATACTCGCCTGGTCGGGGCCCGGCACCGGCGTACGGGCCGTGCCGGTGGAGATGGACGTGGTAGTCCCCCACTAGGCGCCTCGGAGCTCCTCGATGAGGAACCGCAGCGGACCGGGCCCGACGACCTCCCCGATCCTGTTCCAAGCCTCCGGCGACACGGCCCCCGAGCCGTCGATCTCGTCTGCGGCCGCACCGACCGCTTCGGGGAATCCGCCGAACAGGCCGAGTTGGTCGAGATCCATCGCCTTGTCGGCGTTCTTGCGGGCTCGGTCGGACTGCCCCGCTGCCAGCGCACGGAGCGCCTGCTCGGCCCCCGTCAGTGCGTTGCGTTGCTTCTGGCCGTCGAGCGTCACGGCTGGGATCCGTCGAGGGTGAGCATGGGGCAATCGTACCGGGGACGGTCGGCGCATACTCCGGTCATGAGCGAGTGGCAGCTGCTCGGCGACCGTGTCATGGCCCGGCGCGGCATACACACCGGTGACCCTCATCCGAAGACCGCCAGCCTGACGGCGGCGACGACCGCCGCTCCGACGAGGACCCATCGGATCCAGGCCGCGCCTCTCGCGATGGCGAGCTGGGAGGCGACGTATGCCCCGCTCACCTGGCCGATGGCGAGCACCCCGCCGACGGCCCAGTCCACCTGGGCGGCGCTGGCGAAGAGGACGAGCGTCACCGGCGTGTAGACCGCGATCACGAGCACCTTGGCGGCGTTTCCGGAGACGAGGTCGAGCCCTGCGCCGAGGACGAGGGCGCCGAGCAGCATGAAGCCCACTCCGACCTGGAGGAAACCGCCGTAGAAGCCGATCACCAGGAAGATCCCCGACTGCACCCAAGTGGGCAGGCGGGATTGACGCTCTTCCATCCATCGCGACGGTTTGGCCAGGACGGAGAGCGCAACCATCAGCAGGACGAGGGCGAACACCCTCCGCAGCGCCTCTGCCGAGACGAGGGTCGCCGTCCACGATCCGACCGCGGCCCCGGCGACCGTCACCGGCAGGATGGGCGCCACCTTGGCCCATGGCACCTTGCCGCCCCTGTGGAACCCGGCGACAGCTCCGACGTTGGCGAGGAGGATGGCGATGCGGTTCGTGCCGTTGGCGGTCGAGATCCCCACCAGCTCGTTGAGGATGGGGATCGTCACGACCGAGCCCCCGCCCGCCAGGGTGTTGATGAAGCCGCTCGCCATGCCGCCGACGACGAGGAGGAGGGCTTCCGCGACCGACACGACAGACCGCCTACGCCGTGAGCGTCCGCTTGGCGGCCGACACGATGCGCTCCGGGGACGGAACGTAGAGGTGCTCGGCCCTGCGGAGCGGAACCACGATGTCCCAACCGGTGACGCGCTCGATCGGCGCCTCGAGTGAGTACATGGCCCGCTCCTGGATCTGGGCGACGATCTCGGCGGCGTACCCAGCGGTGCGTGGCGCCTCCTGGACGACCACAGCTCTGCCCGTTGCTCGCACCGATCCGACGATCGTGTCGATATCGAGGGGAACGATCGATCGCACGTCGACGACGGCCGCCTCGATCCCCTCGGCGGCCAGCTTCTCGGCGGCGATCAGGCTGTCCTTCATCATCGACCCGTAAGCGACGAGCGTGACATCGCCACCCTCACGGGCCACCCTGGCGACTCCGATCGGGACCGTGTAGCGGCCTTCCGGGACGTCGTCCTTGACCGCCCTGTAGAGCCGGATCGGCTCGAGGAAGACGACGGGGTCCGGATCGTCGACAGCCGCCAGGAGCAAGCCCTTGGCGTCGCCCGCCGTCGAGGGTACGACGACCTTGAGACCCGGGATGTGGGCGTAGATGGTCTCGGCGGACTCGCTGTGATGCTCGGCGGCGCCGATGCCGGCTCCGTACGTGATCCTGATGACCATCGGGGCGGTGAAGCGGTGTCGGGAGCGGTTGCGGATCCGGGCCACATGGCTGATGACCTGGTCGTACCCGGGGTACGAGAACCCCATGAACTGCATCTCGGCAATGGGCCGCATCCCGGCGATCGCCATCCCGTAGGCGGCGCCGATGATCCCGGATTCCGCAACAGGCGTGTCGATGACCCGGTCGGCGCCGTGTTTCTGCTGCAGCCCGTCGCTCACCCGGAAGACGCCCCCGGTGGCGCCGACATCCTCGCCGAGCAGCACGACGGCCGGGTCCTCGAGGGCGATGTCGAGTGCCTCGTTGATCGCCTCGATCATCGACCGCTCAGGCACTCGAGTCCCTCTCGAGCATCGCCAGCTGGTCGAGCAGCGGGCCGGTCGGCTCTGCGTACATTGCGCCGAAGATCTCGGCAGGCCCGAGGGCGGCGAGCGCCTCCGCCTCCTCGACCGCCCGCTCCACGGCTTCTGACTCGGCTGCTTCGAGCCCTTCCTGCCAGTCGGCGTCCCAGGCGTCGTTGGCTTCGAGCCAGAGGCGAACCCGCTCCAGCGGGTCTCTCGACGAGCGCCACTCGTCGGCGACCTCCTGGGTGCGGTATCGCCCCGGGTCGTCGGCCGTGGTGTGGGGGCCGACGCGGTAGGTGACCGCTTCGATGAGCGTCGGCCCTCCCCCTCCCCTCGCTCTGGCGACGGCGTCGCGAGTGGCGGAGAAGACCGCGAAGAGGTCGTTGCCATCGACCCGCACCCCGACCATGCCGTAGGCGTCCGCTTTCTGGGCGATCGTCTCCGATGCGGTCTGCCGCTCGAACGGCATCGAGATCGCCCAGCCGTTGTTCTGGCAGAGGAAGACCACCGGCACCCGGAAGACGCCGGCGAAGTTCATCGCCTCGTGGAAGTCTCCCTCCGACGTCGCCCCGTCCCCGAAGTACGTCAGCGCCACCGCGTCCGATCCCTTGAGCACCTGCGCCCAAGCGATCCCGACCGCATGGATCATGTGGCCGCCGACGGTGATCGAAGCCGGCATGACGTTGACGCCCTCCGGCGCCATGCCGCCTCGCTCGTCACCGGTGCGGCCGAGGATCAGCGCCTTCCACGGGTAGCCGTGCATCCACATGGCGGCGGCGTCCCGATAGGTCGCCACCAGCCAGTCCCTCGGCTCGAGTGCGGCAACCCCGCCGATCTGGGACGCCTCCTGGCCTTCGAACGGGGCGTATGTGGCGAGCCGCCCCTGCCGCTGCATGGCCGAGGCCTTCCTGTCGTATGCCCTGGCTGCGACCATCTTGGCGTAGAGCAGACGCGTTGCCGCCACGTCGAGCGGCGCCTCCACGCCGGCGACACCGGAGGCGTCGAGGATGGACAGGAGCGGCGCGGACATCGGCGGAAGCGTAGCGGTCGTGCCTGCTGCGGCATCGGGGAGGCGGCGGGGCCCCGGCGGGTCAAGGTGGCCCGAGGAGCTCCACCTTGCGCCAGCCTCTCACCGAGTTGACGGCCGCCAGGCGTCCTGCGTCGGCGAGGTCGCGGCGTGAGATCGCCCGCTCCCGGCACACCCCTTCTTCCAGCAGCTCGTCCCGGTAGACGCCCGGCAGGCATCCCGAGTCGAGCCCGGGAGTCCACCACTCGCCGCCGATCTCCACCATGAGGCTGGCGGTCGTCAGCTCGGTGATCTCGCCCCGCTCGTTGACGAGGATCACGTCGTCGGCGATCGGGTGCTCGGCCGCCCGGATGTCGTAAGCCTTCCGGTTCGTCGTCTTGTGGAACAGGAAGACGCTCTCGGAGTGGATCGGCCTCTCGGCGACCGCCACGTGGAGTGTCGCTGCACCAGGCGGCTCCGAGCAGAACGGCTCGAGAAGGGGGGAGGGTCTCTCGACGAACAGCTCTCCCCCTCGCGCCAGCGTCATCCTCACGTACTGCTCCCCGGTCGCACCGTCCAGCTCCTTCTCGAGGACCTCGAGGACGAGGTCCGGGTCGATGGCGAACCCGAAGTACCGGGCAGTCGCCGCCAGGCGTGCCATGTGCCGGTCGATGAGCACGAACCCGTCGCGCTCCGTCCACCGCATCGTCTCGAGGAGATCGAACTCGGGGCGCCGCTCGACGAGAAGCCTGGCCTTGAGCTTCGCCTCCTCGTACTCGGAGCCGGCCGTCGAGCCCCATGTGATGCCGCCGCCGACGCCGTACTCGGCGACGCCCTCCTCGAGGTCGATCGTCACGGTGCGGATCGCCACGTTGAACTCGGCGTCGACGCCGCCGTCCGCCATCGGCGCGATGTAGCCGAAGGCGCCGGCGTACACGCCGCGGGGCGATCCCTCGAGGGAGGTGATGATCTCCATCGTCCGCCGCTTCGGCGTTCCCGTCACCGATGCGCTCGGGAACAGCGCACCGAACACGTCGACGAGAGAGGCATCGGCGTCGAGCTCGGCAGACACGCCCGAGGTCATCTGCCACAGGGTCTCGAAGCGCTCGATGGCGAACAGTTCGTCGGCGCGCACGGTTCCGGTCCGGGCGATCCTCCCGAGATCGCTGCGGAGCAGGTCGACGATCATCAGGTTCTCGGCCATGTCCTTGTCCGACTCGGCGAGGCGCCTCGCCATCTCGTCGTCCTCACCGGGCCACCGGCCCCGCCTGATCGTCCCTTTCATCGGTCTCGTCCGGATCGTCCCGTCCTCGACCCGGAAGAAGCACTCGGGAGAGGCGCTGAGCACCCGGTAGCGCCCCAGGTCGAAGTTGCCCGAGTAGGCGCCGCGTTGGGCGAGCGCGATGTCCCGGTACAGCTCGTCCGGGTCTCCGGCGAAGGCGGCTCGGAGCCGGAACGTGTGGTTGACCTGGTTCGTGTCGCCGTCTACCAGGTGTTGCTTGATCCGGGCGATCGCCTCGTAGTACTCGTCCCGGGTCACGTCCGGCCGCCACGCCGACATGTTGTAACGCGGTGGTCCGCCCGGTCGGGGCGCCAAGGGCTCGAACGGCTCGCGCTGCTCGAAGATGGCGAACCACACGAGTGGCAGTTCGGCGAACGGATCGCCCGGTTGGCGGTCGACGGTTGCCAGGCCGGCATCGAACGCCCCGGCCGCCTCGTAGGCGACGAACCCGCACGCCCACATCCCGGCACGGCTCGCCTCCTCGACGCGCCGCAGGGCGGGCAGGACCTCGTCGAGGCGGCCGGCGACGACGGTGTCCTGCAGTCCCGTGAGTGCGAATGCGTGCTCGTGCGACGCCGAGTGGTCGTCGAACCGAGCGCGGGGGAACATCTCACGAACGGTACCGATCAGGCACCCCGATGGGGGAGGTTTGTGCCTCCGGCGCCCGCTCGCCCGACCTGAGATGAGACCCGGAGCGCTACGCCGACGTCAGCACGTCATGGAGCTCGTCGGCCGTGATCAACACCTCACGGGCCTTCGACCCCTCGGAAGGGCCGACGATCCCCTTGTTCTCCAGGATGTCCATGACCCGACCGGCCCTGGCGAACCCGATCCGGAGCTTGCGCTGCAACATCGAGGTGGATCCGAGCTGGCTGCGAACGATCAGCTCGATCGCCTCGCGGATGATGTCGGGGTCCTCGCCTTCGAACTCCTCCTCGACGGCTGCCCGCCTCTCGGCGACCTCGAACACCTGCTTCTCCTCGTACCTGGTGTTCTGCTGTTGCTTCACCCACTCGACGACGGCGTGGACCTCGGCCTCGGACACGAAGGCACCCTGGATGCGCTCCGGCTTCGGCTCGCGAGCGGTCGCCACGAGCATGTCGCCGAGGCCGACCAGCTTCTCGGCGCCCGACGAGTCGAGGATGACGCGGCTGTCGGTCTGCGACGTCACGGAGAAGGCGAGCCGCGAAGGGATGTTGGCCTTGATGACGCCGGTGATGACGTTCACCGAGGGCCGCTGGGTGGCGAGCACGAGATGGATCCCCACCGCCCTCGCCATCTGGGCGATCCTGACGATCGAATCCTCGACCGCCCTCCCTGCCACCATCATCAGGTCGTTGAGCTCGTCGACGATCACGACGATGTACGGGAAGCGATCGAACATCTCCTCGTCGACGCCGCCGGCGTCGTACTTCTCCCGGTAGCTGGTGATGTCACGGACGCCGGCGTCGGCGAGCAGCTCGTAGCGGCGATCCATCTCCTGGACCGCCCACTGCAGCGCATCGGCAGCCTTCTTGGGGTTCGTGATGACCCGCGTCATGAGGTGGGGCACGCCGTTGTACTGGCCGAGCTCGACTCGCTTCGGGTCCACGAGGACGAGGCGCACCTCGTCCGGGGTGGCCCGCATGAGCAAGGACGTGACGATGGCGTTGATGCACGACGACTTGCCGGCTCCCGTGGCACCGGCGATGAGCACGTGGGGCAGGTCCGTCAACGTCAGCAGCCGGGAGGTGCCGCTGATGTCCTTGCCGAGCGCCACGGACATCGGGTCGAGATCGGCGGCGGCCTCGCCGCTCGTCAGGATGTCGCCGAGGGTCACGAGGTCGCGGCGCCGGTTGGGGACCTCGATGCCGATGGCGCTCTTGCCGGGGATCGGGGCGAGGATGCGGACGTCCGGCGAGGCCAAGGCGTAGGCGATGTCGTGGGAGAGCCCGGTGACCCGGGACACCTTGACCCCGGGTGCCAGCTCGATCTCGTACCGGGTGACGGTCGGTCCGGGCACGATGCGGGTCAGCCTGGCGTCCACCCCGTGCTGGTGGAGGGACTCCTCGAGCTCGATCGCCATCTGCTCGAGCGCCTTGCGGTTGTGGGCGTGCCTGTCCGAGAGGTTGAGCAGCTCCAGGGGAGGCAACACGTAGTCACCCGTCGTCGGGGGCTTGATCGCCGGCCGCTTCTGCTGCTTCGGCCTGGTTGCCGCCGGTTCCGGCCCGGCAGGGCCGGTCGAGCGCCGCGGCCGAGTGACCTCGACGTCGCCCGCCATGGGAGGATCGACGTGCACCTCCCTCACGTCCTGGAACGACCGCAGGAAGGCGACGGCGCCCCGCACGGCGCTCCAGATCGTCCTGGCGACGTCCCGCAGCGAAGCCCTCGTCATGATGAGGGCCCCCAGGCCGATGACGGCGACGAGCACCGTGAGCGCCCCCCAGAATCCGATGAGCCGGCGAAGCGGGAAGGACATGAGCGAGCCGACGACGCCCCCGCGCGCCATGACGTCCTCGAGGGACTCCGCCAGGGAGATCGTCCCCGTGAGGAGATGGAAGAGAGCCAGCGACGACATGAACAGCGCCAGCACCGCGATCGAGATCCGCCCGTAGTCCTTGCGGGGGAGACTCCCGACGAGGGCCAGGCCGATCACGATCAGGCAGAACGGGATGAAGTACGCCCAGATGCCGAAGAGGAATGCAAGCCCCATCGTGAGCCATGTGCCCACCGGTCCCGCCAGGTCGAAGAACGCCAGGCCGACGAGGAGGGCGACGACGATGAGGGCCAGGCCCCAGACGTCGTCCGCCTGGTGGCCCATCCGGTCCCGCACCCTGGCTCGCAGCGCCGTCAGCGCACGACGAGGCGACCAGCGGGCGGCCTTGGTTTTCCTGACCCTTCTCCGCCCCGAGCCCCCACGGGACGAAGTCCGTGATGGCATGGGACGCCGACGATACACCAGCACCGCGCGACCACAAAGCAACCAGGCGGCGAGAGCGCCCGGCCGGGCGGGGTCACACCTCGATCAGCACCGGGACGACGACCGGTCTCCGGTCGAGGGTGCTCTTCACGGCCCGGCCGGCGACGCTGCGGATCCTGCGGCGCAGAGTGTCCGGATCGAGGGGGCGCTCGAGGCTGTCGACCGACTCCGTGACCCGTTGGACGACCTCCTTGTGGATCTCGTCCGTGTCGTCCGTGACGCCGTGGCTGTCGACGTCCGGGCCGAAGACGATCTGCCCGCTCGCCATGTCCACCCCCATCGAGACGATGAGCACGCCGTCGTCCGCCAGGTGGCGCCGGTCGCGCAGAACCGTCTCGACGTCGCCGACGCCGGCGCCGTCGAGGTACACGTAACCGGCCGGGATGGCGCCCCGCTCGACTCGCAGCTCCCCATTGTCCAGAACGACGACGTCACCGTCGTTGCAGACGACGACCTCGCCGATGCCGACCTGGCGCGCCAGGGCGGCGTTGGCGAACAGGTGGCGGTGCTCGCCGTGCACCGGCACGAGCGCCCGGGGAGCGACGATGTTCATCAGCGTCTTCAGCTCCTCCTGGGCGGCGTGGCCCGAGACGTGCACGTTGGCGTTGCGACCGTGGTAGACGCTGACGCCGGTCCGCACGAGGTTGTTGATCACCCTGCCGACCTTCGTCTCGTTCCCGGGGATCGGCGTGGCCGAGATGATGACCGTGTCCTTCTCCTCGAGCTTCACGTCGCGATGCTCCCCCGACGCCATCAGCGAGAGGGCCGCGAACGGCTCGCCCTGGCTGCCGGTGCAGATCACCGCGGTCTTCTCCGGGGGCAACTCGCCGAGGGCGTCGAGGGGCATGGAGTCGGCGTCCGAGTAGACGAGGAGCCCGAGGGACCTGGCGACCTCGGTGTTGCGCAGCATCGATCGCCCGAGGAAGGTGAACTTGCGGCCCGACCCGACAACGGCATCGATCGCCTGCTGGACCCGATGGATGTGGCTGGCGAAGCAGGCGAGGATGACTCTCCCCTCCGCCCTGCTCGTCAGGGCGGAGAGCTCGCGCCCGAGGGTCGACTCGGACGGCACGAACCCGGGACGTTCGGCGTTCGTCGAGTCGACGAGAAACAGGCGGACACCCCTCCTGCCGAAACCGGCGAACGTCGCCAGATCGGTGGTGATGCCGTCTATCGGCGTCGGGTCGAGCTTGAAGTCCCCCGAATGGAGGATGATCCCCTCCGGCGTGTCGAAGGCGACCCCGGTCGCCTGGGGGACACTGTGGGCGACCGAGATGAGCGTGAACTTGATCGGACCCGCCTCGATCCACTGCCGAGGCTCCACCGCCACCAGGTTCGGCTCGACGCCGAGCTCCTCGATCCTCGGCCGGGCGAGCTCCACGGCCAGGGCGGTGCCGTACACCGGGACGTTCACCTCGCGGAGGAAGTAGGCCAACGAGCCGACGTGATCCTCGTGGCCGTGGGTCAGCACGACGCACTCGACGTCGCCCGCCCTGTCGACGACGGAGCTGAAGTCCGGGAGCACGAGGTCGACCCCGAGCATGTCCTCCTCGGGGAACATGAGCCCGCAGTCGAGAAGCGCCAGCCTCCCGTCGACCTCGACGACTGCGCAATTGCGGCCGATCTCGCCGAGACCGCCGAGGAACCCGACCTTGACCGTCATACGGCCTGGGCCGCCTCCAAGGCACTCTCGATGAGCTCGAGCGTCGCCTCGGATGCGGCGACGAGCGGTAGGCGAGGTACGCCGACCGGATCCCACAGGACGTCGAGGGCCGCCTTGACAGGCATCGGGCTCGGTTCGACGAACAGGGCGTCGAAGAGCGGCACCAGGGCGTCGTGGATCTTGCCTGCCTGGCCGTGATCGCCGTCCCTGGCAGCGGCGACGAGCCGCCTGATCTGTGGACCGACGAGGTGGGACGCCACCGAGACCACCCCGACGCCTCCGGCCTCGACGATCGCCTTCGTCATGTGGTCGGATCCGGCGTACACCGCGAAGCCTTCCGGGAGAGCGGCGATGGCGGCCCTGGTGTGCTCGAGGTCCTCGACGGCGTCCTTCACCGCGACGATGTTGGGATGCTCGGCGAGCGCGCTGAGGGTTTCGACCTCGATGAGCCGAGCCGTCCGGCTGGGGATGTTGTAGAGCATCACGGGAAGGTCGGTGGCGTCGGCGATCGCCGTGAAGTGGCGACGGAGCCCCTCCTGGGGAGGCTTCGAGTAGTAGGGCGTGACCGCCAGGATCCCGTCGACACCGACCTCGGCAGCCTGCTCCGTCAACTCGACGGACTCCTTGGTGGCGTACGTGCCGGTCCCGGCGATCACCGAGGCGCGGTCGCCGACGGCATCGACGGCGGCCTTGTAGAGGGCGATCTTCTCGATGCTGGTGAGCGTCGGCGCCTCGCCGGTGGTGCCGGTGACGACGATGCCGTCCGAGCCGTTGGAGACGAGGTGGCGGGCCAGCCGCCAGAAGGTCCCGTAGTCGACCGCCCCCTCGGAATCGAACGGCGTGATCATCGCCGTGAGCACTTCTCCGAATGGGGGGGTTGGTCGAGCATCCATGACACGGACGGTAGCAAAGATGCCGGCCACTATCCTGGTGTACCGCCGCCACGTCGGAGCAGAATTTGGACCGCCGCAACGTCATCGACATCACGACGGAAGAGTTCCCGCAGGCCGTGCTGCAACGGAGCCACGAGCTCCCGGTCGTCGTCGATTTCTGGGCGGAGTGGTGCGGGCCGTGCAAGGTGCTCAGCCCCATCCTGGAGCAGGCGGCCGAGCGCCACGGCGGGGCCTTCCAGCTCGTCAAGGTGGATGCCGACCAGAGCCCGCAGCTCGCCGCCCAGTTCGGCGTGCAGGGAATCCCGACGGTGATCGCCTTCAAGGGCGGCCAGCCGGTGGCGAGCTTCACCGGGGCCATCCCCGAGCAGTCGCTCGAGGCATGGCTGGCGCAGATCCTGCCCACCGAGCTCGACACCAAGGTCGACACCGCCCGCGATCACGCCCTGTCCGGTGACGCTTGGACTGCGGAGAAGCTGCTCCGCGAGGTCCTCGACGAGCAGCCGGACCATCCCGAGGCGGGCACCGGCCTCGCCAGCCTGCTGCTGGCACGCAACGAGCCCGCCGAGGCCCTCATCGTCCTCGGGAAGCTCGCCCCGACGCCGGACGTCGAACGCCTCCAGGCGGCCGCCCGCCTCGCCGAAGCTCGCTCCGACGAGGACCTCACCCCCCTCGAGGCGAGGATCGAAGCCGACCCGGAGGACCACACCGCCCGGCTCGAGCTTGCCAAGGCGCTCGCCGGCCGCGGCGAGTTCGAGCCCGCACTCGATCATCTCCTCTGGGTCGTGCGGGCGAAAGGCGACCTCAGGGACGACGCCCGCCAGGCCATGCTCGACGTGTTCGGCGTCCTCGGCGACGAGCACCCACTCACCGCGACGTACCGCAGGCAGCTCGCCAACGCCCTCTTTTGAATCCGTTCCTGCGTCCCTGCGTCGCACCAATGCGACGGCCGGACGCCAGAACGGACGGCGACCCGGCGACCTAGATCCCGAGGAGGCGCTCGAGGCCGACGGTGACCGGGTCTGGGAGGTCGGCAACCGACCGGATCGCCAGGAGCACCCCCGGCATGAACGCCGCCCTGTCCGTGGTGTCGTGACGGATGGTGACGGTCTCGCCGACCGCACCGAACACGACCTCCTGGTGGGCGACGAGCCCTGGGAGCCGCACCGAGTGGACGCTGACACCGGCGACCGTGGCGCCCCGTGCCCCGGCGGCAGTCTCCGCCGACTCGACCTGGCGCTGCTGGTCGGGCTTGGCGGCGCCGATGCGGCGCGCCGTGGCCAGTGCGGTGCCGGAAGGGGCGTCCGCCTTGCCGTCGTGGTGCAGCTCGATGATCTCGGCTGCCGCGAAATGCGGCGCGGCGACTTCACTGAGCCGCATCATCACGACCGCGCCGATGGAGAAGTTGGGCGCCACGAAGCAGTTCGGCGGCCCGTCGCCCCACAGGCGGGTCAGATCTGAGAGACGCGCCTCGTCGAATCCCGAGGTTCCGACGACGGCGTGCAGACCGGCGGCCCGCCACGCCGACAGGTTGTCCATGACGACCCCGGGATGGGTGAACTCGACGACGACGTCGGCGGTGGAAACCGCTTCCGGGTCGTCCGAGGCGGCCAGCCCGCCGCTGATTACCCCGGGGCAGCCGGGGTCGAAGCAGGCGACCAGATCGAGGTCGCCGGCCGACGCGATCCTCTCGGCGACGAGGCGACCCATCCGGCCTCCCGCCCCTGAGACGGCGACTCGGGTCACCGCACGAACTCGTCGAGCTCGTCCGGCTCGAACGGCCCGACGGCGCCGAGGACGTGCGGGCCGGCGTAGACCTCCCGCGACAGCTCGAGGATCTCGTCTGCGGTGACCGCATCGATCCGGGCGACAACCTCTTCGACGGAGAGGTTCTCGATGCCGGTGAGCTCGTTGCGGCCGAGCCGCGTCATGCGGCTGTTCGAATCCTCCAGCGAAAGCGCCAGGCTGCCCTGCACGTTGCCCTTGGCGCGCTCCAGCTCGTCGTCGCTCACCCCGTCCGCCATCAGCTTGTCGAGCTCACCTCGCACGAGCTTCATCACCTCTGCGGTCTGGCGGGGCGTCGTGCCGACGTAGATGGCGGCGGCGCCGGTCTCGGCGAACGGCATGCGGAAGCTGTGGACGGCATACGCCAGGCCGCGCTGCTCGCGGATCTCGCGAAAGAGCCGGGAGGACATGCCGCCGCCGAGGATGTGGTCGACGAGGTTGTGCGCCCAGCGCCGATCGTCGCCTCGGGAGAGCGCCGCGGTCCCGAGCACGAGGTGGGCCTGTTCGGTGTCCTTGTTCCGCAGCCCCACCTTCGCCTCGACGCGCGGTTCGACCTCGTGCCGGTCGAGAGCCGGGCCCCGCCACTCGCCGAGGCGCTCACCGATCTGCTCGACGATGTCGTCGTGGTCGATCCTGCCCGCCACGGCCACCACGGACGACCTCGGCGAATAGCGGCGCGCCCAGTAGCCCGAGATGGTGTCCCGGCTCATTCCCGTGATCGACTCCTTCGTGCCGAGAATCGGAGGAGCGAGCGGATGCCCATCCCACAGCGCCGTCACGAACATCTCGTGGGCGACGTCGGTCGGGTCGTCCTCGTTCATGTTGATCTCCTCGAGGACGACGTGCCTCTCCGAGTCGATCTCTTCTTGCCGGAACGCCGGACGCAGCACCATCTCGGAGAGGATGTCGACGGCGAGTGGGAGGTCGGCGTCTCGCAGCTTCGCCCAATAGCAGGTGTACTCCTTCGAGGTGAAGGCGTTGTGCCTGGCCCCGACGGCATCGAACGCCTCTGAGATCTGGTGCGCCGACATCGTCTCGGAGCCCTTGAAGAGGAGGTGCTCCAGGAAATGACTCGTCCCCGCCTCGATCGGCTCCTCGTCGCGGCTGCCGGTGTCGACCCAGATGCCGATCGTCACCGAGTGGAGGGAGGGCATGTCCTGGGAGATGACGCGCAGCCCGTTCGGCAGCGTCGTGAGGTCGTAGTGCATGGTGGGAGATGATAGGTGGCGCCGACTGTGAGGCTCGCAGCGGCCGCCCGCTCACTCGTCGGTCTCGGGAGGCCGCCGGGAGCGTTTCAGGTCGCCACGCCGTCGCTTTCGCTCGATCCTCCTCCGCTTCGCCGCCCGGCTCGGCTCAGTCCGCATCCTCGGCGCGGCAGGCGGGCGGATGGCGTCGAAGAGCAAGCCGGCCAATCGGCGTCGCGCCGCCTGGCGATTGCGCCATTGCGAGCGCGACTCGTCGGCCGAGACCCAGACGACCCCGTCGACGAGGCGGTCCCCGAGGCTCTCGACGACCCTGGCACGCTCGGTCTCGGTGAGTGCCGCCGAGCCCGCCACGTCGTAACCGAGCTCGGCCCTCGTGTTCGACCGGTTGGCGTGCTGCCCACCGGGACCACCCGTCGGACCGAAGCGCCACATGAGCTCGTCGGCGGCGATCGTGATGCCGGGCGCCACACGGAGGTCGTCCACGACGCCAGCGTATCGGCCGGTAGACCGGCTGGATCGCCTCGACCTGTATGAGACAATGAACGGTTCATGCGTACCGAGAGTCAGTCAGTGCTGCGCGAGGTGCTCCCTCCCGAGGAGCGGGTCATCGAGGCCGTCGTCGCCCGCTACCAGCGTGTCGCCCCGGCGGTGACGCGCTTCGCGCGGTCGCTGGCGGGCAACCCGGACCTCAACGTGCGCCTCGGCTCGCAGGCTTCTGCGACGGGCGACGACATCGTGATCGACCCGGGCGTCTTCCAGGCGGCCTATGCCAGGTCGGCACCGGTGACGCCGACGGAGGTGGCGCTGACGTCCGCCCTCCACGAGGTCGTGCACCTCATGGCGACCGACTTCGACGAGAAGCGGCCGATACCGAAGAGCTGGCTCCCGGAAGACAGGCCGCGCCTCGACGCAGAGGTCCGTCCCATCGAGGCTCCCCATCTCCTGTTCGCGGACGACGACGAATCCGACATCGAGCCTCCCGACGAAATCGCGGATGACGTCGACCACGACCAGCCGGTCAGCCTGCTGGCGGCGCTCGATGAGGCCGGGGGGCCTCCCGCCATCGCCGTGTTCCTCGGCCTGGAGGATGCCCGCCAGGAGTTGAAGTTCTTCTCGCTGTACCCGGGAGCCCGGTCCGTGCTCTCCGACCTCTACCGGGCCGCCGTCCCAGATGCGATGCGCCAGGCGAGGCCGCTCGGCCAGTTCGCCCTGGGAGCGTTCCTGCTCGTCGGCGGTTACTTCGAACGCGGCGAGCTCGAACGCCGGCTGGCCCCGCACGTGACCGCAGCCATCGGTGAGGCGGCCGACCTCTTCGACGACGTCGCCGAGGCGGAGGACCCCTGGGAGGTCGGCACCCTGAGCCTCGACCTCCTGGCGATCGCCAAACGGCACGGGCTCGTGACCGAGGTCGGCGCCTCGGACAACAGGACGACGCAGCGCGCCAAGCTCGAGTCGGACGAAGCGGCGATCTCGGAGAGCATGGACGCCGTGCGGATCGTCACCCCTCCCCTGCGCGACATGGACTCGTACGACCAGACGAGGCAGGCGGCGATGGCGGTCTCCGCCGAGCACGGCCACAAGGGCGAGGTCGACCAGGCGGGCGACCCCGCAACCGACCAGCTGGTGCGGGTGTCGCAGGCTCCCACCGTGTACCTCCCGACGGGTCAGCGCGGCAAGCTCGTCGTCTCCGGCTTCCCCGACCGGTTCCGCACGTTCGGGACCGATGGGAGGGCGCTGCTCATCGACGCCGCTCGGCAATGGGAGGTCGCCCAGCGGAGGGTCTCGGGCCAGTTGTACCCGCTGTTCCTCGCCAACCAGCGCCGCGGCCTCCGGTCGGGCTTCGACGCCGGCGACCTGTCGCCTCACGCCGCACTGCTGCTCGGTGCCGGGCTCTACGAGCGCATGTTCGAGCGGCGTGACCTGCCGACGAGGCGGAGTTATGGCGTGAGCCTCCTCGTCGATGGTTCGGCGAGCATGCTGCAGCCTCGGGCGATCGGCGGCGGCCGGCGGACGCCGTGGGCTCTGGCGGCCGCCACGCTCGGGGCGTGGACGCTGGCGCAGCTGTGCAGCGAGCTGCAGATCGACTTCGAGGTAGCCCTCTTCAACCGCTCGTTCCCGGCGACGGGAGACGACACGGAGACCTCGTTCGTCGAGCGACGCGCCAAGGCGACCGGAGGCCTGAGGCGCACCCAGGGCGGGGCCGCCGAGCGGCTCACGAGGACCGTCAACCACTACCTCGTCAAGCCGTTCGACATGAGGTGGCGGTCGGCGGAGGACGTGATGGCCGGCCTGTTCTGGACGGCCGCCAAGCCGCAGGAGGCATCGAGGCAGGTGCGCGTCTCCCCGATCGACGCCCCTCCCATCTCCATGTTCGACAAGGCGGCCAACGTCGACGAGTTCAACGTGGCGTACGCCGGCAAACGGCTGGCCGCCCGCCAGGCGGCCACCAGGATCCTCGTCGTGCTGGCAGACGGGATGACCCGCGGCTCCGTCCAGGCACTCGCCGCCTCCGTCGAAGCGGTCGAGGCCGGCGGTGCGGTGGTGCTCGGCATCGGGATCGGCGACGAGACCGTGCAGGCCGCCTACGCCAGGAACCAGGTCGTCGAGCGGCCGGACGAGCTGGCCCGGGCCATGGTCGACGGCGTTCGCTCGACCCTCTACAAGACGATCGCGGTGATGGGAGGGAACACCTGGTGGGCCCACTCCTCCGAGCGAGTCCTCAACGACCAACCAAGGAGTATGCATGCCTGAGACGGTGAAGTTCGAAGATCCGACCGGGGAAGGCAGGACGATCGAGCTCGAGGCCACCGAGCTGGCGGACGCCCTTCCCGATCGCGCCCTCCGGATCGAGCACATCCCGGAGCCCGATCCGTACTACGTCGACCTCGGCATGCTGTATCGACTGGCCCAGCTCGAGGAGGTTCGGCGGAGCCATTTCGACGATACGCCGCTCCACCTGGCGCTGCGCGGCCACATGGGAACCGGCAAGGACCACGACCTCGAGCAGTTCGCCGCCCTGCTGAAGATGCCCCACTACCGCATACCGTTGACCGGCGAGGTCCGGGACATCACGCTCATCGGCTCGGTGAAGCTCTACGGAGACGGCAAGGGTGGCACCGAGTCGCGCTGGGAGGACGGAGACATCACCAGGGCGTTGCGCGGCCCCGCCCTCATCAACCTCTCCGAGCTCAACGCGGCTGGGGCGGAGACCCTCTTCGCGCTCCACGGCCTCCTCGACCGCCACCAGGCACTCGAGCTGCCGACGGGCGAGATGATCAAGCTGCGGCCGGAGGTCCGGATCTTCGGGACGCTCAACCCGACCGACTTGCGCGACTACGCCGGCACCCAGACGCTCAACAAGGCCTTCGCCGACCGGTGGGTCATCTGGGAGAAGGGCTTCCCGACGGAGGAGCAACTGCTGGTCATGCTCCAGCGGCGTCACCCGGAGCTGTTGAACCAGTACGCCGAGCTGATCTCCCGGCTGGCCGGCGAGGTGAACGCCTCGTTCACCTCGGCGGACGCCAGGACCAGAGTCGAGACACCGATGAGCCTGCGAACGGTATTGGACCGGGTACCGGCGGGCTTACGCATGTTCGGGGAGGCAGGGGACCCGCTGCGACGTGCCTGGGAGGAGTTCGTTCTCCCCCACGTCGACGCCTTCGACCGCGACCACTACGAGACCGTATGGGCGGCAGTCGTCAGGACCGGGCCCAAAGCGAAACCGTTCGGGTGACGGTCACGATCCGCCCCGAGCGGCAGGGCGATGAGCCGGCGATCCGGCACGTCCACGCCGAGGCCTTCCGCAGTCGGGAAGCGCCTGCGGATGAACCCCCCGAGGTCGGTCTCGTCGACGGGTTGCGCCGCTCGGCTGCCTGGATCCCGGAGCTCTCCATGGTCGCCGTCGTCGATGACGCCGTCGTCGGACACGTGGTGACGACCCGCGCCCACGTCGAGGGCGATCCGGCCCTGGTGCTCGGGCCGATCGGCGTGCTCCCGAGCCATCAAGGCGCCGGTGTCGGGTCGGCCCTCATGGAAGCGACGATCGAAGTGGCCGACCACATCGGCGAGCCGCTCATCGTGCTGCTCGGATCGACGGACTACTACCCCCGGTTCGGTTTCGTACCGGCAGCGGCCATCGGCATCATCGCCCCGCACCCCGAGTGGGGCGACAACCTCCAGGCGCTCCCGCTGCACGCCTACCACCCGTTCGCCGGCCCGGTGCGCTTCCCGCCGCCATTCGACGAGCTGTGAGCGTCTCGGGGTGCCCGAACTGCGGGCGCCGTCACCTACCATCCGGGGCATGCCGTCATTCGACGTCGTCTCAGAGGTCGACATGCAGGAAGTACGCAACGCCGTCGACCAGGCGGCTCGCGAGATCGTGCAGCGTTACGACTTCAAGGGCACGGGCACCAGCGTCGAGCTGAAGGACGGCGAGATCGTCCTCGAGTCGTCCGCCGAGGGTCGCCTCGACGCGGCCGTCGACGTCCTCAAGGAGAAGCTCGTCAGACGCAAGGTGTCGCTCAAGTCACTCGCCGGCGGCGACGTGAAGCCTGCGGCGAGAGGTCGGGTGCGCACCGAGTTCACCCTCAACGAGGGCATCGCCCAGGACGCCGCCAAGGAGTTGTCGAAAGCCATCAGGGACAGCAAGCTCAAGGTCCAGGTGCAGATCCAGGGCGACCAGCTGCGGGTCCAGGGCAAGAAGCGGGACGACCTGCAGGAGGTCATCGCGCTGCTCAAGGGGCTCGACTACCGCCTCCCGCTCCAGTACACGAACTACCGGGATTGACCGTTCCGGCGTCCCGCTGTCGCATGGATGCGACGCCGGGACGCAAGAACGGAATCAGTCCCTCGCCTTGTGCCAGTCGAGGATCCTCCACGTGGGCATGAATCCGAGGCTGCGGTAGAGGGCGCTCGAGCCGGGGTTGGCCTCCTCGTACATCACGGTCGCCGTATCGAGCCGGGCGTCCTTCATCTCGTGCATGCCTGCCGCCAGCAGCGCCCTGCCGACCCCGATGCGGCGATGATCGGGATGGGTCGCCAGCGGCTCGAAGAGGCCGAGCCCCGTCGCCCTGTCGAACCACAGCACACAGAACCCGGCGAAGGAGCCGTCCGGCGCGACGACGAGCAGCTCCCGCGTCGGGTCGTAGCCGGACGAGAGCATCACCTTGCGATACATCTCCGCGGTCCATTCCGAGCCGAACCCGGCCGAATGGAGCTCGGCGATCTCGCCCGCCTCGACGATGCCGCCGGCAGGGCGGATCGAGTATCCGGGCTCGAGCTCGATCGGCGGAAGGGGATCGAGCGACGCCCGGGTGAGGACGTATCCGTCGGTGCCCTGGGCCCATCCGAGGTCGCGTACCGCCGCCACCCGTGCCGCGTCGCCCTCGAAGACGTCGATCACCAGCTCGTCCTTGCCGGTCCCGTGGCGCTCGATGGCGGCCCAGGCCTCCGCCTCCGCCTCGCCGAGCAGCTCGCGCTCCCACGCCGGCTCGCGCCTGCCGGGTGCGATCTGCAGCTCGAACGAGGCGAGACGCGGGTACACCATCACCCAGGCGGCGATCTCGCCTCGTCCCTCGTAGATGAACAGGACCTCCTCAGGGTCGAACCAGCGCTGCCCGTTGTACAGACGATGGGCGATGTCGCCCGGATGGAGATAGCCGGCGTGGCCGACCGCCGAGATCGCCGCAGAGTTGAACGCCTGGAGCCGGTAGAGGTCGTCGGGACCTGCGAAGGGCCTCCGGTCCGGCCTCATGCCAGCGCCACCTCGACGGCCAGGACCAGCGAGTCGGCGACCGGAAAGCCGCTCGCCTCGAGCTGGGCGCGGTGGTGAGAGCCACCGTCGTACATCACGCACGACACGCCAACCTCACGGGCGGCGACGGCATCGTCGAGGCTGTCACCGATGACCACGACCCGTCGGGGGGCGAGCCCGAGGCTCTCGATGTGGCCGGCGAGGTGCTCGGCCTTCGTTGCCCCTGCATCGTGCGTGTTGCCGTCGATGCGGACGAAGTAGCCGGACAGACCGTGGCGGGTCACGGCCGGGATCAGCTCCTCGTGCCACCACATCGAGAGGAGTGACTGCGTCGCTCCCGCCTCCCGGACCGCCGACATGGCGATGACGGCATCGGCGGTGAGCGAGACGGCGTGCAACGCCTCCCGGTACGTTCCGTGGAAGAACACGTCGATCTCGCGCCACTCGTCATCGGACACGGGCCGGCCGAGGAGGACGTCGTAGAACCGGCGAACGGGACGCTGGTAGTGGTCCCGATAACCGTCGGCGTCTATCGGTCCTGCCCCGTACCTGGAGATCGACGCGTTCACCGAATCGACGACCACCGCTAGGTCGTCGATGAGGGTCCCGTTCCAGTCCCACACGACGTGGCGCACCGCGCCGAAACTAGTGGCGTCCGGTCGGGCTCAATGCATCCACGGGGCATAGCTCAGGCCGATGAGCAACCCGTCCGGAGACTGCACCCGTGCCACGGTCTGACCCCACGGCTCCTCCCGGGCGCCATGCAGCAGGGTGTGCCCCGCCGCCTCCATCTCGACCGCCCCCTCGGCGACCGCCTCCGGAGAGGCGAGCTCGAACTCGATCGTCCCCTGGGGCTGTGGCCGATCCGACGGCCACTCCTCCCTTCCGAAGCAGGCGACCGCTGCCCCCTCCAGGGTCCAAACACCGAAGTGCCGGATGCCCTCGAGGTCGTCGGTCTGTGGGTAGTCGTCCCCCTGGAGCGGGAGGCCGAGGTCCGCCACGTACAGCCGTCTGGCGGCCCCGAGGTCCTCGACGATCGGTGCGAAGCCTGCGACGAATCGAACGTCCAATGCGCTCCTTTCCTCGACACCCGCCAACGTATCAGCACGATGCGACAGGTTCGGTGTGGGATGGGCGGGGCCGGGACGGTCTACCGTTGGAAGCCATGCGCGAGTATCGAACCGGTGACGAGGTGATCGACAAACAGATCGCAGACCTGGTCGCCGCCGCGGGTGACTCTGTCGATCCCAGGGACCGCGATATCACCGTCGAGATGATCGTGAGCGCCATCCGGCTGCTGCGCGACGGAACGGATCGGGGCGACCTCAAGCTGGTGAACAGCGCCCTCAAGGAGCTCCGTTACTCGTTCCTCGTGTTCTCGCGCTACAAGGACGTCCCCAAGGTGACGATGTACGGATCGGCGCGCACCAGGCCCGACAGCCCGAACTACGAGCTCGCATCCGAGTTCGCCAACCGGATGGCAGACGTCCACCAGTGGATGGTGATCACCGGGGCCGGCCCGGGCATCATGGAGGCGGGCAACCTCGGGGCAGGGAGGGACTACGGCTTCGGCGTGAACATCCGCCTGCCGTTCGAGGCCGATCCCAACCCGTACGTCCACGAGAGCAGGCTCATCAACTTCAAGTACTTCTTCACCCGCAAGCTGATGTTCGTCAAGGAGTCGGACGCCTTCGTGCTCTTCCCCGGCGGCTTCGGCACGCAGGACGAGGCGTTCGAGTTGCTCACCCTGATCCAAACCGGGAAGTCGGACATGCACCCGATCGTGCTGCTCGAGGCCGACGGCACGGCGTATTGGGAGAAGTGGCTCGACTTCATCGCCGCCTTGGAGGGCCAGGGGATGATCTCGCCCCATGACAGGCACTTGTTCACGTTCACCACGAGCGTCGACGAGGCATGCTCCGAGATCCTGCGCTTCTACGGGAACTACCACTCGCAGCGTTTCGTGAATGGCAAGCTGATACTCAGGCTCAAGCACGAGCCGAGCGACGAGCTCGTGGCCCAGGTCAACGCCGAATTCGCCGACATCCTGGCATCTGGGACGATCGAGAAGTCGGGACCGACGGACCGCGAGATCGAAGACGACGACCACGTCGAGCTGCCACGCCTGCGGCTCCACTTCGACCGCAGGAACCTCGGCAGGCTCCGTCTGCTGGTCGATAGGCTGAACCAGGCCGCCGCCGCCCATCAACCCTGATCAGGCCGGTAAAATGATGCGCCTATGCGTGAGATCCTCTCAGATCTGGTGGCAGAGCAGCAGTCGCTCGACCAGTTCCTCCAGCAGATACACGAGCGCGACTGGAAGCTGCGGACCCCGGCACCGGGGTGGACCATCCAGGACACCGTGAGCCATCTGGCGTACACCGAGACATTCGCGGCCCGAGCCATCGAGGAGGGCGAGGCTGCGATCAAGGACGCCGACATCACCGATATCGACGAGTGGACGGCACGGGGCGTGCAGCAGGGCCGAGGCAAGCGCTACCAGGAGACGATCGAGTGGTGGCGCAACGGCCGGGCCGCCGTCGTCGACCTCCTCTCGCGCATGGAGAAGTCCGAGCGCGTCCCGTGGATCCTGGCGCCGGTGAGTGCCAAGGCCTTCGCGACGTTGCGGCTGACGGAGACCTGGGCACATGGGCTCGACATCAAGGCGGCGATGAACGGCCGGCTCCCCGAGCCGGAAGAGGGCGAGGACGACCCGAACGCCGACACGCCCCGTCTCAGGCACGTCGCCTGGCTCGCTCACCGGATGCTCCCCTACTCGTTCGAGAGGACCGGCGTGGAGTTCCCGGACGCCGGCATCAGGGTGGAGCTCATGGGCCCCAAGTACTCGCGGTGGGTCTACGGGCCTGAGGATGCCGAGAACGTCATCAAGGGGATCGCCGGCGACTGGTGTCGCGTGGCGGTCCGGCGACTCGACGCTTCGAAGACAGGGCTCAAGGCCATCGGCGACGCAGCCGAGGTGGCGCTGCGGGTCGTCCAGACCTACTGAGCCGTCGGCTCGGCGACATCCTGCGGCGCAGCAGCAGGGCGACCACTTCCGAAGACCGGCGGCGGGAGCGCCGTGACCGCCCTCCCGACGTCCTAGCGGATGTCCTCGATCTCGAAGCCTGCCTTCAGGAGGAGGCGCAGGAAGGCCGGGGCCGGCTCCTTGAAATTGATCGGCCGGAAGGCGTCTTCGTATCGATGGAAGAACCCCAGCATCGTGGTCACGATGTGCGACAGTGAGATCGTCGCCAAGTCAGAGTGGTCGCTCCGCCCGAATGCGACGAGCCGGGTGCGCACTCGGCCGCCGCCCCGAGCCGAGGCGAGGTGCAACCCCGACCGCTGCAGCCCGACGATCACCTCGGTTACGGCCACGTCGTCGCCGTAGAGCCAGTCGATCCTGTGCAACATTGCAAACAGGGCGGCGTGGTCCCTGATCCCGTCGTTGAGCTGAGCCTGACCCTGCTTGACCTCTCCGATGATGACGTCGACGCAGTCGTCGAGGAGCTCGAGAACCGGATCGTCGATGAGGATGTTCTGCTTGTGCTCGTCGGGCTCGTCGATGTAGAGGGCGCCGGGAAAGCGAACGGCCATCACGTCGATGTCCGTGACCGTCTTGTACCGTCCCTTCTTGTCCCTCGTCTGTACCTCGAACTCCGAGAGCGTGAGATACCCGGTGAGCCGCAGGTAGTTCTCCACGAGGTTGACGGCGATGTCCATGGTCTCCAAGTCTCGACTCGTGGTCGAGCGTAGCCTTCGAAACGACTCAGGCACAGATATCGCGACCTCGACCGACGGTCGATCCGTACCTCTCCCAGCATCTCAGGGCTTCTTACGCGCGCTCGTCGCGGGTAAGACGATTTTGTGGTTTCCCTCTACGGTCGGTCGAGAAAGACTCGATCAATGGTCGAAGGTCGTTCGTGACCTCGTGAGGCGCCGTACCATTGTGCGATCATGGCCGACGCCTCGACTGCAGGTGCTGCCGCTCTCGGGCGCGGCGACTGGTCCGCCGCCCGAGACGCCTTTGGCGACGCCCCATCCTCCCCGGAAACCCTCACCGGTTTGTCGGATGCGCTGTGGTGGATGGGGGAGATCGACGAGGCGCTGGCAGCGCGCCAGCGGGCGTACGCCGCCCACAGGAGGGGCGGCGACCTCGAAGGAGCTGCCGAGGTGGCGACCTGGCTGTCGATCGAGACGGCCCTGGCGGCCGGCGACATGCCGGCGTCGAACGGATGGTTCACCATCGCCGCCGGCCTCGTCGGCGACGGCGCTCCGGGGGCTCGCGGGCGGCTCGAGCTGGCGAGGGCGCTGCGCTCGGAGCGCCCGCAGGCGAAACAGGCGGCCGCCGGTGTCGCGCTGAGCGCGGCCCTCGCCTCCGGCGACCTCGGGCTCGAAGCGAGGGCGCGAGCGGCAGTGGGACATGCGCTCGTGTCACTCGGGCACGTCGCGGACGGCATCGAGCAGCTCGACGCCGCGATGGTGACCGCGGTCACGGTCGACGACCTCCGCGTCGTGGGCGACGTTGCCTGCTCCATCATGTCCTCGGGCGAGCTGCTCGGCACCCTCGACCGGTTCGAGCGGTGGTCGGACGTGATCAACCGGTCGATCGGAAGGCTAGGGCACCCTGCCCTGATGAGCTTCTGCGGAGCATGTTGCGGAGAGCTGTTCGCCATGACCGGCCGTTGGGACGAGGCCGAAGCGGAGCTGACACGGTCGATCGCGGCACTCGAGCAGAGCGGCCACCGGTCCCGCTGCGTCCACCCGGCAGTCAGGCTGGCAGCGCTCGACATCCGTCGAGGAAGGCTCGAGGCCGCAGAGGCTGCCCTGGCACCATATCGCGACCTGCCGGAGGCAGCCTCCCCCCTGGCGGCGCTCCACCTCGCAACCGGGCGGTACGAGGAGGCGAGGAACGTATCGGAGCGCCGCGTCGCCCAACTCGGTACGGCTCATCTTGCCGCCGTCTCGCACCTGTCGACGTTGTGCAAGGCGAGGCTCGCGCTGGGCGATGTCGAAGGGGCGGCTGGGGCGGCTTCGAGCATCTCGGCGATGGCCGACGTCTCGGGTCTCGAGTGGGTCAGAGGGGCGGCGGCATCGTGCCTGGGTCTGGTCGCCGGCGCCGAACGCAGAGACGCCGAAGCGGTCGTCCTCCTCGAACAGGCTTGGCGGTCCTTCGAGGCAGCGGGGTCTACTCATGACGCAGCCACCACGAGGGCGCTCCTCGGTGAAGCGCTCGTCTCGTCGGATGCCTCAGCCGCCGTCGCCCACATGCGGCGAGCCCACGAGGAGCTCGAGCGCCTCGGCGCGGCCAGGGACGCGGACCGATTGGCGGCGCGGCTGCGGTCGCTCGGAGAGCGCAGCGCAACCGGCAGGCGCGGGCTCGGGTTGCTCACGCCACGGGAGCGCCAGGTCCTCGAGCTCGTAGCTCTCGGGTTGCGTAACGCCGCCATCGCAGAGCGCCTGTTCATCAGCGACAAGACCGCCGCCAACCACGTGAGCAACATCCTCACGAAGCTCGGGGTGTCGAGCAGGACGGAGGCGGCGAGAGCGGCCGCCGAGGCGTTGTCCTCCGCCAGGCGCTGATCGGACGAACGGGACAGGAATCGGGTGTTTCTCCTCATGCGCCCGGCGGCGCCGTCGCGCATGCTGTCGACCTCACCGACCACTTGGAGGTGGCACATGTCCGAACAGAGCAAGACGATCGTCAGGGACTTCTTCGATGCGGTCAATCTGCGAGACGCCGATCGCCTCGACGGCCTGGTCGCCCTCGACGTCACGTATCACGGCGCCTCCGTGAACGGGCTCGCCGAACTGAAGCAGCTGATGCGGCACATCGTCGACGGGTTCCCCGACTTCGAGGTCACCATCGAGGAGCTCGTCGCCGAGGGCGACAAGGTGGCCGCCATGTCGATCGAGACCGGAACACATCGCGGAGAGTTCGAGGGAATCCCGCCGACGGGCAAGAGCATCTCGCTTCGCGAGGTCAACCTGTTTCGCATCTCGGAAGGCAGGATCGCGGAGGTCTGGCAGATCTCGGATCAGCTTGCCTTCATGCAGCAGCTCGGGTTGATGCCCTCGGAGGAGGAGCAGGCCGCCGGCTGACCGCCGCGGAGAGGTGCCGGCGCAGACCGCAGCTTTCTGTCACTCTGCGCCGGTACCCTCCATGTCGGTGGCTCTCGAGCGGTTCTCCGAGGCGGCACGGGCGTGGTTCGACGCCTCCTTCGCCGCGCCCACGTCGGCCCAGACGATGGGATGGGAGGCGATCGCCAGGGGGGACCACACCCTCATCCATGCCCCGACCGGAAGCGGCAAGACGTTGGCCGCCTTCCTGTGGGCGATCGATCGCCTGGCGAGTGAACCACCCCCGGAGGAGCGCCGGCGGTGCCGAGTGCTCTACGTGTCCCCCATGAAGGCCCTGGCGTACGACGTCGAGCGCAACCTGAGAGCCCCCCTCACCGGCATCCAGCTCGCCGCCGAGTGGCTCGGCGCGGCGGTGCCGGCAATCACGACCGCGATGCGCACCGGCGACACGCCGCCGGGCGACAGGCAGGCCATGGTCCGCCACCCGCCCGACATCCTGATCACCACACCGGAGTCGCTCTACCTCATGCTCACCTCGCAGGCCAGGGGGATGCTCGAGAGCGTCAGGTGGGTCATCGTCGACGAGATCCACTCGATCGCCGGGACGAAGCGGGGCTCCCACCTCAGCATCTCCCTGGAGCGCCTCTCGGAGATCACGGAGGTCGAGCCGCAGCGCATCGGGCTGTCGGCGACGCAGCGCCCGCTGGAGCGCATCGCCGAGTTCCTGGGGGGCGGCACGCTCGGCGACGGGGCGTGGGCGGCGAGACCCGTCACGGTGGTCGATGCTCCGTGGGAGAAGCAACTCGACGTCGAGATCGTCGTTCCGGTCGAGGACATGACCCGTCCCGAAGAGACGCCGGTACCCGATGCGGTCGAAGAGGGCTCGCGACGGTCGATCTGGCCGGCCATGTACCCGCGCCTCCTCGACCTCGTGCTCGACCACACGAGCACGCTCCTCTTCGTGAACAGCCGCGGCCTGGCCGAGCGCCTCGCCGCCGAGCTGAACCGGCTCGCCGGGTCCGAGCTGGTCCAGTCGCACCATGGCTCCGTCTCACGCGAGCAGCGCCTCACCATCGAGAACCGCCTCAAGCGCGGCGAGCTGCGAGGCGTCGTCGCCACGTCGACGCTCGAGCTCGGCATCGACATGGCCGCCATCGACCTCGTCGTGCTCGTCGAGTCCCCGGCGTCCGTGGCTCGGGCGCTCCAGCGTGTCGGCCGGGCCGGCCACCAGGTCGGCGCGGCGAGCGTCGCCAAGGTCTTCCCGAAGCACCGCGGTGACCTGCTCGAGACCGCCGTCGTCGTGGAGCGAATGCACGCCGGCGCCATCGAGGAGACCACCATCCCGCGCAACCCGCTCGACGTGCTCGCCCAGCACGTCGTCGCCGCAGTGTCGGTCGAGCCGAGATCGAGCGACGGCCTGTACGAGCTGGTACGCCGCGCCGCGCCGTACCGCGACCTGCCCCGTTCGTCGTTCGACGCGGTCCTCGACATGCTCTCGGGCCGCTATCCGAGCGACGAGTTCGCCGAACTGCGGCCCCGCCTCGTGTGGGACAGGGTCGAGGATCGGCTCGAGGGCCGAGGCAACGCCCAGCTCCTGGCGGTGACCAACCCGGGCACCATCCCCGACCGGGGCCTGTACACCGTGACGCTCCCCGATGGCGGCAGGGTCGGGGAGCTCGACGAGGAGATGGTCTACGAGTCGAGGCCGGGCGAGGTGTTCGTGCTCGGATCGACGTCGTGGAAGGTCTCCGAGATCACCCAGGACAAGGTCGTCGTCACCCCGGCTCCGGCCGACGCGGCGGCCAAGATGCCCTTCTGGCACGGGGACGGTCCCGGCAGGCCCCTCGAGCTCGGAAAGGCGATCGGCGCTTTCATCAGAGAGATCGGCGCTCTCGATCCCGCAAGAGCGTCCGACCTGCTCGAGGAGCGCTATCGGCTCGACCCGTGGGCAGCGAGGAACCTGGCGCACTACTTCGAGGAGGAGAAGGCCGCCACCGGTGTTCTGCCGTCCGACAGGACGATCGTGGTGGAACGGTTCCGTGACGAGATCGGCGATTGGCGGGTGGCACTCCTCTCCCCGTTCGGAGCGAGGGTTCACGCCCCGTGGGCCCTGGCGGCGCGGCGGCGCTACCGAGACGCCAACGCGTCCGAGGTCGACGTGCTGTGGTCGGACGACGGGATCATGTTCCGCTTCCCGGACGTCGACACGCCTCCCTCGTCCGCAGAGATCCTCATCACGGCCGAAGAGATCGAGGAGCTGGTCTTGGAGGAGGTCGGAGACAGCGCCCTGTTCGCCAGCCGCTTCCGGGAGGCGGCGGCCCGGGCACTGCTCCTCCCCCGCCGCCGGCCGGGCGCCCGGACTCCGCTGTGGCTGCAACGCCGCAAGGCAGCCAACCTGCTCGAGGTCGCCAGGCAATACGGGTCGTTCCCTGTGATCCTCGAGACCTATCGCGAAGTGCTCCAGGACCACTTCGACCTCCCGGCCCTGCAGGAGGTGCTCGGCGCCATCGCCAAGCGGACCGTCCGGGTGCGCGAGGTCGACCTCCACGGGCCGAGCCCGTTCGCTTCCTCTCTCATGTTCGACTTCATCGCGTCGTTCATGTACGAGTACGACGCCCCGCTCGCCGAGAAGCGCGCCGCCGCCCTCACCCTCGACCGCTCACTGCTCCAGGAGCTTCTCGGGGAGCCTGAGTTCCGCGATCTGCTCGACGCCGACGTGATCGCCGCCGTCGAGCGCGAGCTGCAGCGGCTCGCCGACGGGCGCAAGATCGGCACCCCCGACCAGCTCCACGACGCCTTGAACGATCTGGGGCCGCTGACACGCCCCGCCATCGAGGCCCGCCTCGACGACCCGGCGACCGCAGACGGATGGCTGACCCGCCTCATCGAAGCCCGCCGGGTCGTCCCGATCCGATTCGGCGGCGAGGACCGGATCGCGGCCGTCGAGGACCTCGCCAGGCTGCGTGACGCGGTCGGGATCTCGCCACCGAGGGGCGTCGCCCCGTCCCTCCTCGAACCGGTGCTCGACCCGCTCGGTGACGTGGTCGGTCGCTACGCCAGGACCCACGGCCCGTTCGCGGTCGAAGCCGCCGCCTCGGAGCTGCGGCTCCCGCCGGCGGCCGTCGCCGAGGTGCTCCACCGCCTCCGTGGCCAGGGCAGAGTCTCGGCCGGTGCGTACCGTCCTGGACGGTCGGGCCAGGAATGGGTCGACAACGAGGTGTTGCGTCGCATCAGGCGGCGCTCGCTCGCCGTGCTGCGCCGTGAGGTCGAGGCCGTCGAACCCGCCGCCTACGCCGGGTACCTGGCAGGCTGGCACGGCATCGGCCAGACGACCGGGCGGCGCGATCGGATATTCGAGGTCGTTCGCCAGCTCCAGGGCTGCGCCGTCCCGGCGTCGACACTCGAGTCGGAGATCCTGCCGAGCCGTATGGATTACGAGCCGGCGATCCTCGACAACCTGCTCGCCTCGGGGGACGTCATGTGGATGGGCCGCGGCCCGCTCGGCGCAGCCGACGGCCGGGTCGCCCTCTACCTGCGTGAGCAAGCGCCGCTCCTCCACTGGCCCCTCGACGGCGCCCACCCGGACGGCGAGCTGCATGATCGCCTGCGCACCCACCTGCGAGAGCGCGGGGCCTCGTTTTTCCGCGACCTGTACGCCGCGGCCGAAGGAGGCGACCCGGGCGTCGTCCTCGACGCATTATGGGATCTCGTCTGGTCCGGCGAAGTGACCAACGACACGATGGCCCCGTTGCGAGCGTTCCTCTGGGGCAGGGCGAAGCGAAGGTCGGGCGGCAAACCCCAGCTCTCGGCGGCCACGCCCCCTGCCGGATCCGGGCGGTGGTACCTCGCCGTCGACGTTCTCGACGTGCCGCCCGCCCCGTCCCCGGAGCAAGCCGCCAAGGCGATCGCCGAGCAGCTCCTCGAGCGTCACGGGATCGTCACCCGCGACGCCGCCCTGTCCGAGTCGATACCGGGAGGGTTCGCCGGGCTCTACCCGGTGTTCGCGGCGCTCGAGGACGCCGGGCGGGTACGGCGCGGCTACTTCGTCGAAGGTCAGGGCGGCGCCCAGTTCGGGCTGCCTGGAGCGATCGACCGCCTTCGCAGCCGCGATGCGCGGGGCATCGTCATCCTGTCGGCGGTCGACCCAGCCAATCCGTACGGCGCGTCACTCCCGTGGCCGGGCCATCCGGAAAAGCGGCCCGCCCGCCGGGCAGGTTCCCAAGTCGTCCTCAACGACGGCGGTCTGATCGCCTGGATCGATCGGGGTGGACGAACTGCGGTCACGTTCGACGAGCCAGACGCCGGCCTCGTGGCGGCGGCGCTCGCAGACGCCTTCAGGAGGCGGGGTGGCCGATCCGCTCTCGAGTCGGTCGACGGCGCCACGGCCCTCGGGTCGTGGCTGGCTCCCCACCTGGAGGCTGCCGGCTTCGCCGTCGGTTACCGGGGGTTCACCCTCCGTTCACGCCACCCGAGCCGTGCCTGAGGGCGACTCGCTCGTCCACGCAGCCGACGAGCTGCGCCCGCGACTCCAGGGGCGCGCCGTCGTACGGCTGCACGGGAGCCACCGGGCGCTCCACCCCAACGCCCGGCGGATCACCGGGCGGGTGATCTCGGACGTTCGCACCGTCGGCAAGCACATGTTGATCGACTTCGACAACGGCTGGACGCTGCGCACCCACCTCGGCATGACCGGAGGATGGCAGCACTACCAGCCGGGCGAGCCCTGGCGGCGCAGCCCCGGCAAGGCTCGGGTCGTCATCGAGACCGCCGACTGTGTGGCCGTCTGCTTCGCCGCCCCGACGGTGGAGCTCGCCCCGACCGAGCGGATCGGTATCCGCCACCTCGGGCCCGACCTCATGGCGGACGAGGTCGACTGGGACGGCATCGTGCGGCGCGCCAGGCAGTCTCCGGGACGGACGGCGGCCGACCTCCTCCTCGATCAGCGGGTCATGGCCGGCGTCGGGAACGTCTACAAGTCTGAGACGCTGTTCCTCGAGGGCATCGATCCGCAGCGACCCGTCGCCACGCTCACGGACGACGATGTCGGTCGCATCGCCGGGCGCGCCCGGAAGCTCCTCATGGCGAACCGAGAGCCGGCCATGCGGTCGACGACGCGGTCTACGACCGGGTCCCGCCGGCCGGGTGCGAACTACTGGGTGTACCGCAGGGCGGGCCGTTCGTGCCGGCGGTGCGGGGCCACGGTCCTCACGGACACGCACGGCGAGCTCGACCGCTCGACGTACTGGTGCCCGAGCTGTCAGGCGCCTCCGAGGTCGTAGAGACGATCGTACGGGTAGATGCCCGTGCCATGACCGTCCGGGCCGAACACGAACGTCAGGGCATACCCGCCAACGATCCGCGTATCTGTGATCGTGACCGGCACCGGACCCGCGAGCACGAGTCGGGTCTTCTCCATACCGGCCGGCTCGCGGCAAGTGGCACAGTGGCAAGCGCCTCGCAGCTGAGAGGCGCTCAGCGTCGTCTGCTCGCCGTCCTCCCAGGTGAGGACGACCCGGCTCTGCTCCTCCACCTCGACGCGGCTCGGGATGCGCCCCGTCACGACGTCCGCCGGGCCGGGGCACGCTGGTCTGTGGGGCGTCGCATCACACCCCGAGCGTAGGGCCGCAGACGTCTGCCACGAGCCGATCCGGAGGTAGCGGGTCCGGCGCGGTGAGCCTGCGGGTCCCGACTGGCGGCCGCCGATTACCGTTGACACATGGCAGAGGCTCTGCAGGTTCACCTCGACGAGATGCGCAGCAAAGGACTCCGCCTGACGCGCGCCAGGCGAGCGGTGATCGACGCCCTCGTCGACGGCCACGGAGAGCACCTGAGCGCCATCGACATCGCGGGCCGCCTCGGCACAGCCCACTCGGACGGGGAGCCGCCCATCGACCAATCCACCGTGTACCGGACTCTCGAGACCCTCGAGCGCGCCGGCATCGTGACCCACACCCACATGGGGCACGGCGCCCTCGTCTACCACCTCGCCGACGAGCCGCCCCACCAGCACCTCCTCTGCGTCGACTGCGGCAAGACGCTCGGCGTCCCCGAAGACGAGCTCATCCGGCTCTTCGACGAGATCACCGCTCGCACCGGGTTCGTCGCCGATCCGACGCACGTCGCCATCTCGGGCCGGTGCGCCGACTGCATGGGGGATCGGCGAGCGTCCCGCCAGGGACCGAGCCGAGGGGGCCCAACAACCCGGCCGGCCGCAACCACCTCTTAACGCAATCCCCCGGTCTCCGGGGGATTGGTTCACCCTGCTTGGCCTCATACGCAATCCCCCGGTCTCCGGGGGATCGGCGAGCGTCCCGCCAGGGACCAAGCCGAGGGGGCCCCGCCGCAACCACCCCTCATACGCAATCCCCCGGCGTGAGCCGGGGGATTGGTTCACCCTGCTTGGCCTCCGGTACTCGGCGTGGTACCCCGTCAGACCAAACAGGGTGAACAGAGCGTCCCGTCAGGGACCGAGCCGACGGGGCCCAACCACACCACCAGCCGCAGCCACCCCCTCGACTCGGCCTTCGGCGCTCGTCGGTCCCCCGCAAAGCGGGAGACAGCGTAAGAAGGGTGCTCGTCCGTGGGGCGGGTGGCCCCGGGTGAGCGAGGACCGCCGCGCCCGACCGACTCGGCCTAATACGCAATCCCCCGGCGTGAGCCGGGGGATTGGTTCACCCTGCTTGGCCTCCGGTACTCGGCGTGGTACCCCATCAGGCCAAACAGGGTGAACAGAGCGTTCAACCAGGGATCGAGCCGAGGGGGCCCAACCACACCAACGTCCGCAACCACCCCTCATACGCAATCCCCCGGCGTGAGCCGGGGGATTGGTTCACCCTGCTTGGCCTCCGGTACTCGGCGTGGTACCCCGTCAGGCCAAACAGGGTGAACAGAGCGTCCCGTCAGGGACCGAGCCGAGGGGGCCCAGCCGCAGTGTCGATCGCACGCTGACGGCAATCCGGCGCCGGCCGGTCTCCGAACCTCCTCGGGGTCGTTGTTGCAAGCGGTTTGCAACAAGCCGTAAACTACGTGCGAGTGACTTGCAGGAGGGCGAGCCGATGCACATTCCCGACGGGTTCGTGAACGGGGCGACATCGGCGGCCTTCGGCGTCGTCTCCGCCGGCGGGCTCGGGTACTCGATCCGCAAGACGGGCCGGTACCTCAGCGACCGTCAGGTGCCCCTCGCCGGTCTCGTCGCCGCCTTCGTCTTCGCGGCCCAGATGTTCAACTTCCCTGTCGTCTCCGGGATGAGCGGTCACCTCCTCGGCGGCGTGCTGGCGGCGGTCCTGGTGGGACCGTGGGCGGGATTCGTGGTGATCGCAGTGGTCCTCGCCGTGCAGGGGACGTTCTTCGCCGACGGGGGGCTGACCGCGCTGGGCCTCAACGTCGTCAACATGGGGCTCATCGGAGCGGTCGGCGGATATGTCCTGTACCGGCTGGTACTCGGCCTACTCCCCCGGTCCGACCGGTCGGTGGCGGCGGCCGCCTGCGTGGCGGCCGGGCTGTCCGTCCCCCTGGCGGCCCTCGGCTTCGTCGCCGAGTTCGCCATCGGCGGGACCGCCGACGTCGCCTTCGGCGCGGTACTCGGCGCCATGCTCGGAACCCACGTCCTCATCGGTGTCGGCGAGGCCGTGCTGACCCTGCTCGTCGTCTCGGCAGTCGTGTCCAGCAGACCCGATCTCGTCTACGGCGCTCCCACCTACGTGGGAGCACGCACGGAGGAGCTCATCGCGTGAGAGACAGACGTCTCGTCACCTTCCTGGCCCTGGGCCTCGTCGTCACGTTCCTCCTCGGCGTGGTCGTCAGCCAGTTCGCCTCCGGCAACCCGGACGGGCTCGAGTTCGTCGCCGGCCAGGAGGGTTTCGCCGACGCCGCCCGCGACCACGACCTCGGCGACGGGCCGCTGGCCGACTACGGCGTCAGCCTCACGGACAACGACGTGGTGAACACGGCCATCGCCGGAGCGGCCGGCGTCCTGATCACGTTGATCGTCGGATACGGGGTCTTCGCGCTGGCGAGGCGCGCCCGCGGCGACCACCCCGTGGAGAGCTGAGGGGACGCGGTGGCGGGCAGCCACGTCCACGCCCTGTTCCGGCATGGAGACAGCGCCCTCCATGGTCTCCCCCCGCACGTCAAGATCGTGGCTGCGTTCGCCTTCGTCTTCGCCGTCGTCGCCACCCCCCGCGAAGCGTTCTGGGCCTTCGCTGCATTCGCCGCCATCCTCCTCACCCTGGCGGCCGTCGCACGCCTCGGCGCCCGATTCGTGGCGAGCCGGATGCTGATCGAGGTCCCCTTCGTGATCGTCGCCGTGGCGCTTCCCTTCTTGGCGTCGGGCGACCGCATCGACGTCGCCGGGGTCCCACTCTCCGTGGAGGGCCTGTGGGACGCCTGGAACATCCTCGCCAAGGCAACCCTCGGCCTGCTCACTTCGATCGTGCTGGCCGGAACCACACAGGTCGTCGACATGCTGCGCGGATTCGAGACGCTCCGAGTCCCCGGCGTCGTCACCGCCATCATGGGCTTCATGGTTCGCTACCTCGACGTCGTCGGGGGCGAGTTCGGCCGGCAGCACGTCGCCATGCAGTCGCGCGGCTACTCGCCGCGTTGGATCGGAGACCTCGGACCGCACGCCAGATCGATCGGACGGCTGTTCGTCCGCTCATACGAGAGAGGCGAGCGGGTCTACCTGGCGATGGCTGCCCGCGGCTACGTCGGCTCCATCCCTCGCATGGCACGCGCCGCGGCCACGCCGGCCGCATGGGGGGCCGCCATGGCAGTCCCGGCCGCGGCGTGGACGCTCGCTGTGGTGGCGCTGGTGGTCCGATGAGCGTCCCCACCATCGCCGTCACCGGACTGTCGTACCGGTACCCGGACGGCACGGAGGCGCTCCGCGACGTCGACCTCCACATCCATGACGGCGAGAGGGTGGCCCTCCTCGGCCCCAACGGGGCAGGCAAGACGACCCTGGTGCTGCACATGAACGGGATCCACATGCCCCAGAACGGGGTGGTCGCAGTCGGCGGGCTGACGCTGACGACCGCCACGGTCAAGGAGGCACGGCGACGGGTCGGGATCGTCTTCCAGGATCCCGACGACCAGCTCTTCATGCCGACGGTCGAGGAAGACGTGGCCTTCGGACCGCACAACCTGGGGCTTCCGCCTGCCGAGGTTGCCGCCAGGGTGGAGCGCGCCCTCGAAGCCGTCGAGGTGACCGACCTGGCGGACAGGCCCCCGAATCACCTCAGCTTCGGGCAGAAGCGGAGGGTCGCCATCGCCGGTGTGCTCGCCATGGAGCCGGACATCCTCGTGTTCGACGAGCCGACTTCGAACCTCGACCCCGCCAGCCGGCGCGAGCTCACGAACGTGCTCGAGTCCCTCGACATCACGATGCTGATCGTCACCCATGACCTGCCGTTCGCGCTCGAGTTGTGCCCTCGCTCGATCGTCATCGACGGCGGGAGGATCGTCGCCGACGGTGACACGAGGGCGCTGCTCGCCGACGAACGGCGGATGCGGGCTCACAGGCTGGAGCTCCCGTTCGGCTATCGCGTCGCCGATGCCCCGGCAACACGGCCCAGCTAGACATCCCACGGGTGGAAGTTGTCAAGCGGCTTTGTCGTTGCGGTGGGCCCAGGCGGTGTGTTCGTCGTAGGGGGTTTGGTGGCGGAGGCAGCCGTGGAGGATCCCGACGAGGCGGTTGGCGAGGACCCGCAGCGCC
>DASWKR010000055.1 GCA_036396535.1 Acidimicrobiia bacterium
TCGGCGTCCCGACGCTCGTCATCCACGGGGACCTCGACGTTTGCCAGCACGTCGACCGGGGGAGGGCGTTCGCCGAGCTGACGGGTGGCGAGCTCGTCGTCCTCGAAGGATCCGGGCACCTGACGCCGGCCCGCGAGCCGGTCACCGTCGGCCGAGCCGTCGCCGGCTTCGTCGACCGGGTCACGGGTGCCACGGCGCCGAGTCGCACCTGGACCCGCGGGATGAAGCGGGGCCGCAAGGTGCTCTACCTGTCGTCCCCGATCGGGCTGGGACACGCCCGTCGCGACCTGGCGATCGCCCAGGAGCTGCGGAGGCTGCGCCCCGAAGTCGAGATCGAGTGGCTGGCGCAGCATCCAGTGACGATGGTGCTCGAGGCGGAAGGTGAGAGCGTCCACCCGGCCAGCCGGTGGCTCGCCAGCGAGTCTGCACACATCGCCTCGGAATCGAGTGGTCACGATCTCCACTGCTTCCAAGCCCTGCGGCGCATGGACGAGATCCTCGTCGCCAACTTCATGCTGTTCCAGGAAGTCGTCGAAGAAGGGCTCTACGACCTCGTGATCGGGGACGAGGCCTGGGAGGTCGACTACTACTGGCACGAGAACCCGGAGTTGAAGCGGGCCGCCAACGTCTGGCTCACCGACTTCGTCGGGTTCCTCCCGATGCCGGAGGGCGGCGATCGAGAGGCCTACCTCACGTCCGACTACAACGCCGAGATGATCGAGCACATCGAGCGCTTTCCCCGAGTCCGGGATCAGGCGATCTTCGTCGGCAACCACAACGACGTGGTGCCGGAGGCATTCGGGCCGGGGCTCCCGAAGATCCGTGACTGGACCGAGGAGCACTTCGACTTCTCCGGGTACATCACCGGCTTCTCGCCACCCACGGCGGACGAGGCGGCCGAGTGGCGGGCCGAGCTGGGGTACGGCGATGACGAGAAGGTCTGCATCGTCACGGTCGGGGGATCAGGTGTGGGGCGCCACCTCCTGGAGAAGGTGATCGCGGCGTATCCGATGGCCCGGGAGCAGGTTCCCGGGTTGCGGATGGTCGCCGTCGCCGGGCCGAGGATCGAGCCCGAGAGCCTCCCGAGTCATCCGGGCCTCGAGGTGCACGGCTACGTCGATCGGCTGTATCGCCACCTCGCCGTGTGCGACCTGGCGGTCGTCCAGGGCGGGCTGACGACGACGATGGAGCTGACGGCGGCGAAGCGGCCGTTCATCTACTTCCCGCTGCGCAATCACTTCGAGCAGAACTACCACGTCCGCCACCGGCTCGATCAGTACGGCGCAGGCACGTTCATGGACTATGGCGCCACGGACCCGGACGGCCTCGCCGACGCCATCGCCAGGCAGGTGGGCGAGCCGGTCGGTTACCGGGACGTCGAGGCCGGCGGCGCTCGGCGCGCAGCCGAGCTGATCGCCCCGCACATCTGATCTACGAGAGGAGAGACGAACGAACCTCACCCTGTTGTCCGTCCAGTCGGTCGGTCGACCGACCATCATCGAGAGAGGAAAGGCAATGACAGCTACCAACACGAGGAACGGAGTCGACGTCGGGGCGCTGTTCGGGGCGCTCGACGCCGTGAAGGCCCAGCCAGAGGCGGCCAAGTTCCAGTTCAGGGCGACGAACACGTGGCAGAGCGGTACCCACAGCCGGGGATCGATCCATGGGTTCTTCGGGCTCGGTGGCGAGCAGCTCCACGAGGCGTCCCACACGTTCGACGCCGATCACCCTCGTCAGCTCGTGGGCACCGATCAGGGCCCAACGCCGGCCGAGTACCTGCTCCACGCCCTGGCGGCCTGCATCACAGCCGGGATCGGCAACATCGCGGCGGCTAGGGGCGTCACGCTCCGGAGCGTCGAGTCCACGGTCACGGGCGACATAGACCTGATGGGACTCCTCGGCCTCGACGAGACGGTCCGCAACGGGTACCAGGGCATAGAGGTCCGCGTTCGGATCGAAGGCGACGCCTCCGACGACGAGCTCCGGCGTGTCATCGAGCGCTCGGTCGCCCGGTCGGCCGTGTTCGACGTCCTCACCAACGGCACCGCCGTCTCGGTGACGGTCGAGTGATGAGGTTCATGGTGCGGCCGGGCATCGCCCGGCCGCACCTGGCTCCCAGGAGGAAGTGATGACATACGACTACGACGTGATCGTCGTGGGAGCCCGACTCGCCGGATCGGCTACCGCCATGCTGCTGGCACGTCGCGGCCACCGGGTGCTCCTCGTCGACCGGACGGTCATGCCGGCGGACACCGTGTCCACCCACGCCATGCTGCGCAGCGGTGTGCTGCAGCTCCAGCGTTGGGGAGTGCTCGACCGGATCATCGGGCTGGGGACCCCGCCGGTCCGCAACGTGATGCTCGGCTTCGGGGAAGAGCGCATCCCGATTCGGCTCAGCACCGACCACGGCGTCGAGGCGCTGTATGCGCCGCGGCGGCATCTGCTCGACTCGGCGCTGCTCGAAGCTGCGGTGGAGGAGGGGGTCGAGGCAAGGACGGGTGTCAGGGTCACCGACCTCACCCGGAACCGCGACGGCCGCGTCGTCGGCGTAACCATGCAAGGAGCCTCCGGCGAGTCGGCAGTGTCGGCTCGCGTCGTGATCGGCGCCGACGGCGTTCATTCCCGGGTGGCCGAGCTCGCCGGCGCCAAGGCATACCGGGCGCATCGGCCGACGAATGCCGTTCACTACGCCTACTTCTCGGGGATCGAACACGCGGGCTTCTGGTTCCAGTTCACTCCGGGGGTCAACGCCGGGATGATCCAGACCAACGACGATGCGGTCCTCGCCTTCGTGGCGCGCCCCGCCGGCCAGGTGGCGGCGTTCCGAGCCGATCCGGACGCCGAGTTCCGTCGTCTGCTCGCCCACGGAGGCTCCGACCTGGCGGCGATCGTGGCGACCGGTGAGCGACTGGGGCCGTACCGCGGCACGCCCGGACTGCCCGGCTTCATGCGCACCCCTTGGGGACCCGGTTGGGCACTCGTCGGCGACGCCGGGTACACGAAGGATCCGATCTCGGCCCATGGGATGAGTGACGCGCTGCGCGACGCCGAGTTGTGCGCCAGGGCCGTCGATCGATCGCTGTGCACCCCGGACGTCGCCGGGGAGGCGCTGGCCGACTACCACCGCGTCCGTGACGCGCTGTCCGTTCGCATGTTCGCCGAGTCCACGGCACTCGCCGCCTACGGCTGGGGCGCCGCCGAGGCCTCTCGCAGGATGCGGATCATCAGTGAGTCCGTACGTCACGAGTGCGAGGCGCTCCTGGCGTTGCCGGCGTGGGGCGTTGCGGTGTCCAGCGCCGCCTGATCTCCGTCCATCCGTTCCGGCGTCCCCCCGCCGCGCATGTGCGATGGGGGGACGCAAGAACGGATGGAGCTACGAGCCCGGCTAAGCGGGATCGCTTGCTCGAGCGTCAATAGGGTGTGGACACGCATTCCGCCAGTGAGGACTCATGGACGAGGCTGACCAAACCTCGGCCGTCCGGCTGCCCGGCCATTTCGATGCCTTCTACCGAAGCGAGTACAAGGCCGTGGTCGCCTTGATGTACGGTCTCTCGGGCAGCACGTGGGTCGCGGAGGACCTCGCTCAAGAGGCGTTCCTGCGGGCTCATCGCGACTGGGAGCGGGTCGGGCCGCTCGATTCTCCCGGCGCTTGGGTACGTCGAGTTGGCATCAACCTGGCGCGGTCGCGATGGCGCCGCATCCGGACAGAGGCGGCAGTTCGGCTCCGCATCCAGGGCCGGGAGACCGCGATCGAAGCACTCACGACGCACGACGGGACGTTCTGGGACGAGGTGAGGAAGCTCCCCTCGCGCCAGGCCCAGGCGATCGCCCTGCGGTACGTCGACGACCTGCCGGTGGGCGAGATCGCCCAGATCATGGAGACCGCCGAGGGAACCGTCCGCGCCCTCCTCCACCAGGGCCGCGGCAGGCTCGAGCGCCAACTGGTGGCGCGCGGATGGGTCGAGTGATGGATTTCGACGCCGCGGCGCGCCGCTCCGGCCAGGGCATCCGCGACGCAGTTCGTCACGTCGAGCCGCCCCCCGTTGCCGCTGCCCGGGCGGCCGGGAGGAGGACCAACGCCCTACTGTCCGGCCTCGGCGCCTTCGCCGTCACGGTCGTGGTGCTGGGGGTCGGCGCGCTCGCCGGCGGAGGCGGGTCGGGTCCGGCGGTCGCTCCCGCTGCGTCGCTTCCGGCCGCGACGCCGGTTCCCGCGACCACCACCGCCCCGGTCGTCACGGTCGGCTCGGAAACCACGTCGACGACGCCCGAGCCTGCGGTCGGTTGGTCGATCGCCTACCCGGCAGACTGGGACCGAGCCGATTCCGAGCTGATGCCCGACCTGGCGTGGCAGTCGCTCACCCTGGCGACCTTCCCTCTCGAGCCGGGCGG
>DASWKR010000056.1 GCA_036396535.1 Acidimicrobiia bacterium
CGATCCAGCTTCGCCGACCTTCCCAGGCTCATGAGGCTGATGACGGGGGACGAGAAGCACTCCCCGAGCGCCCACTCGACCCTCGACGTCCTCCAGGTCCTCTACGAGAGGATCCTGCGGGTCGATCCGTCGAACCCGCACGACCCGAATCGGGACCGATTCCTGCTGTCGAAGGGCCACGGACCCATGGCCTACTACGCCGTGCTCGCAGCGAGAGGGTTCATCTCGGAGTCAGATCTGGCGAGTTTCGCCGAGCACGAGTCGATCCTCGGCAATCACCCCGACCGGGTGCTGGTTCCAGGCGTCGAGATCTCGAGTGGCTCGCTCGGGCACGGAATGCCGATCGCCGTCGGTGTCGCGCTGGGGCTGCGCGCCGCCGGCCGAGAGATCCCCAGGGTGTTCTGCCTCGTTGGAGACGGCGAGCTCGACGAAGGAAGCAACCATGAGGCGATCGCCATCGCCGGGCGGCTGGGCGTCGGCAGCCTGACGGTCATCGTCGTCGACAACGGCTCGAGCACGCACGGCTGGCCCGGCGGGATCGCATCGAGGTTCACGACCGAAGGCTGGGCCGCCGAGACCGTCGACGGGCACGACCACGACGCCTTCGAGCGGGCGGTACGTGTGAGGCACACCGCTACACCTGGAGTGGTGGTCGCCGAGGTGACGCCGTGAGGCATCGATTCGGCGAGACGGCAACCGCCCTGCTCGACGAGCGCCCCGACGTCGTCGTCGTGCTGGCGGACATCGGCACCGCCCGCTTGGCGGAGACCGGAGCGGCGGAGCGCCACTCCACCCGTCTCATCAACGTCGGAATTCGCGAGCAAGCGATGGTCGCGGTGGCGGCCGGTTTCGCGCTCGAGGGTTTCAGGCCGATCGTGCACAGCTACGCCCCCTTCCTCGTGGAGAGGCCCTTCGAGCAGCTGAAGCTCGACTTGGGACACCAGGGCGTCGGGGCAGTACTCGTGTCCATCGGCGCCACGTTCGATGCTTCCACCGAGGGCCGCACCCATCAGTCGACTGGAGATGTCGCGATGGTATCGAGCCTCCCTGGATGGCGAGTTCACGTCCCGGGACACCCGGACGAGGTGGAGCCTCTGCTGAGGGCGGCCGTGGAGGGAACGGGCTCGGAGTACATCAGGCTGTCCGCCGCGTCGAACCGCAAGCCGATGGCGCGACGTCCCGGCGAGGTGATTCCGGTTCGCCACGGATCGACGGGAGCACCCGTGGTGCTGGCCGTCGGGCCGATGCTCGACGTGGTGCTGGCAGCCACCGCCGCTCGGGACGTGACCGTGGCGTACGTGGCGACCGTGCATCCTCTCGACCGGCGAGCCGTCAGGGCGCTCGCATCGAGCGCCACGGAGATCGTCGTCGTCGAGCCATACCTGGCAGGCACGTCGGCGGCGGGCATCGCGGCTGCCTTGTGGGACAAGCCGCACCGGCTGCTGTGCGTGGGGGCACCGGCCGCCGAACTGCGCCGCTACGGCACGCGGGAACAGCTCGAGGCGGACGCCGGGCTCGACGCGGCAGGGATCGCCGCGCAGCTCGCAGGATTCCTCGACCTCGTGCAGGCGGCGTGAGCGAGACATTCGTGGTCGCCGATGCAACCGTGTGTCGTCCCCTGATCACAGGCCGTGCTGCTTGTGATCAGGCGATCACAGGGTTGCTGCCTGTGATCAGGCGATCACAGGCGGTCGCGCCCGGGCGATGCGCGGCACACCCACAACGGCGAGGTAGTTTCCCGGCAACTCCCCCTGCACGAACGAGCACCAAATCTTCAGAACCTTCTTCGTCGACGTATCGCCCCTCCGAGAGTCCCGCGAGTACCGGCTTCTCTTCGGCGGCCAGATCATCTCGTTGCTCGGCAGGCAGCTTGCGCTGGTGGCGGCTCCGTTCCAGCTCTACGAGCTGACAGGGTCGACGCTGGCCGTCGGTCTCCTCGGCCTCGCCCAGTTCCCAGCGCTCGTCGTCGGCTCGTTCTTCGGAGGGACCCTCTCGGACGCATTCGACCGTAGGAGGATCCTGATGATCGTCCAGGTCATCATGGCGGCCACCAGCGTCGGCCTCGCCGTCAACGCAGGGCTCGAGGCGCCGACGGTCTGGGCCATCTACGCCTTCACGACGGCCAACGCCTTCTTCTCCGCCATCGACTCGCCCGCTCGCAGCGCGATGATCCCGAGGCTCGTCTCGGCCGCACGGCTCCCGTCGGCCTTCGCCCTCAACATCCTCGAGTACACAACGGGGGCCGCCGTCGGCCCGGCGATCGCCGGTTTCATCATCGGGAGCGCCGGCATCGCCGAGGCTTTCTGGATCGATGCCGGCTCCTTCGCGATCGCCCTGTTCGCCCTGTTCCTGATGCGTCCACTTCCGCCCGAAGGCGGCGGAACCGCGGTTGGGTGGTCCTCCGTCGTCGAAGGATTCCGATTCCTGCGCGGCAAGCAGGAGCTCAAGGGCGTGTTCGCCGTCGACATCTCCGCCATGGTCTTCGGGATGCCGCGGGCGCTCTTCCCCGAGTTCGGGTTGAGCGTGCTCGGTGGCAATGCCCAGACGGTCGGCCTCCTCTACGCAGCCCCCGGTATCGGCTCCGTTGCGGCCGCAGCCACTTCCGGATGGGTCGGCAAGGTGACGCAGCCCGGCAAGGCGACCGTCGCCGCCGTGCTCGTGTGGAGCGCCGGGGTGGTCGGATTCGGACTGTCGCCGACGGCGTTGCCTGCCATCCTGTTCCTCGTCATGGCAGGTGCAGGGGACGCAATCTCTGCGGTGTTCCGGCAGACGATCCTGCAGGTGACGACTCCCGATCGCCTGCGGGGGAGGCTCTCGGCCGTCCAGATCGCGGTGGTCGCCGGCGGGCCCAGGGTCGGCGACGCCGAGGCCGGAGTCGTCGCCGGTGCCTATGGCCCGCGCGTTTCCGCCTGGACGGGCGGGCTTGCGTCCGCCATCGGCGCCGTCGTGGTTGCCTTCGCCTACCCGGCGTTCCGCGATTGGCGCGACCCGGAGACGTCACGCGGGCAAGAGAGGAGAGCGGGATGACGAACCAGGACATCGCACTCGAGGACCGCATCGTGTCGGCTGCGACGGCGGCGCTGGAGCTGCTGTCGATCCACTTGGGGAGGCGCCTCGGCCTCTACCAGGCGGTCACCGTCCCGCGCACTCCCGGCGAGCTGGCGGCCGCGGCGGGCATCCACGAGCGCTACGCCAGGGAGTGGCTCGAGCAGCAGGCCGTGGCGGGTCTCGTCGACGTGGCGGCGCCGTCCCCCAAGTGGGACGAACGCTCGTACGTGCTCACCGACCACCACACGGCAGTGCTCATCGACCCCGAGCACCCGGCCCACGTGGCACCGCTCGCCGACATGTTCGCCGGCATCGCCGGGGTCCTCGACGACGTTGCGGCCGCCTACCGAACCGGTGGCGGAGTCCCGTACGCCGAGTACGGGACGATCTTCAGGAACGGCCAGGCAGGCATCAACCGGCCGGCCTTCACCCACGATCTCGTCTCGTGGCTCCAAGCGGTCCCCGACGTTGCGGCTCGCCTCGCCGAAGGAGGCAAACTCGCCGACCTCGGCTGCGGAGCCGGCTGGTCGACGATCGCCCTCGCCACGGCGCTTCCCCACACCGAGGTGATCGGCTACGACTCGGATCCGGCGAGCATCGCGGACGCCGCGGCGAACGCCGCGGAGAGAGGCGTCGACGTCGCCTTCGAGCTCGCCGACGCCTCAGCCCTCGAAGCACACGGTCCTTTCGACCTCGTCGTGATCCTCGAGGCGCTCCACGACATGGCCCGGCCGGCCGAGGTCCTGGCGGCGGCGAGGCGAGCGCTGGCGTCCGACGGGGCCGTGCTCGTCGCCGACGAGAAGGTCGCAGACGAGTTCACGTCGCAGGGCGACGAACTGGAGAGGATGATGTACGGGTGGAGCATCGTCCACTGCCTCCCCGCCGCACTCGCAGAGTCGCCTTCTGCGGCGATCGGGACAGTGATCCGGCCTGCGATGGTCGAGGCGCTGGCCGCCGAAGCCGGGTTCTCGGCGGTGCATGTGAGCGACATCGACGCAGGCTTCTTCAGGTTGTACGGCCTGAGGGTGTGACCGTGCTGCCGGTTGCGATGACGCCGGATTATCTTCCGACCACCGACAACGCAGCGAGGAAGGGCTCGTCATGTCGACCGAACACCGACCGCAGGTCGATCGACCGATCATGCCGGCTGGCTACGGAGTGCCCGGGTCGCCGGACGGACTCCTCTCGTGGCAGGCAGTCGAGGAGAGGCTCCGATCGGCGCATGTGTACTGGATGGCGACGAATCGGCCGGACGGCAAGCCGCACGTCGTGCCACGGTGGGGGGTCTGGGTGGATGGAGCTTTCTGGTACGACGGGTCACCCGAGACGCTCCACGCCAGGAACCTCGCCTCGAATCCGAGCTGCGTGCTCCACCTCGAAGACGGGTCGGCCGCCACCATCCTCGAAGGAACCTCCGGAGCGGCGACGCCGCCTGCCCCGGAGCTCGCTGCTGCCATCTCGGCGGAGTTCATCCGCAAGTACGAGGAGCACGGGTACGCGCCCGGCCCCGACTCCTGGAGCGGAGAGCACGCAGGCGGCCTCTCCCGTTTCGTGCCGGCCAAAGCATTGGCGTGGCAGGAGTTCCCGAAGGACGTGACCCGCTTTCGGTTCGACTGACACGTCGTCAGCGCCGCGAGTCAGCCGGCGGGTCGGAACTCGATCAGCGGGGAGGTCTCCACCCAGTGCTCGATGTCTGCCTCCACCTCGGCCGGATCGACCCCCCAGCTCTCGACGCGGACCCTGCCGATCACGCGGCGCTTCTCGTCACGATCGGTGATGACGTCGGCAATCGCAGCCAGGTCGTGGGTGAGGCCCCTCTTGAAGTGGACCGTCATCGCAGGATCAGCGACGAGGTTGGCGATCCAGTCGCGCGAGAACCCTGGTCGCCCTGTGATGTAGTAGCGACCGTCGAGGTTGTGGAAGTAGATCTCGATGCGCCTCGCCGTGCCGGACTTTCGGCCCGTTGTGGTGATGTCGACGATGCCGCCGCGCTGTAGTGCGCTCTCGAGTGATTGGTCCATGCGGGGTCAACCCGGGCATTCTCGACGTATTCCGGGGTCACGGCTCGTGGCCGGCCGACGCCTGGCACGCCGGCAGAGGCACACGAGGTAGCGCCCCAGCTCGCCTTACTCGAACCTGCCCGCTCTACCCTCGCAACGTGGGCGGGACGCGGATCCAGATCGACGATGGGCAGCGACGGGCTCGTCTGGGGAGACGCCACCACCTCGCGAAGGCGGCGGCCGACGTCGCAACGGCGGCGAGATCGCTCGTGGGGCTCCACTCGTCCGACCCGGCATCGGTGTACCTGGCGGCGCAAGCCAGGGTCGCCGGTGTCACGCCCGATGACGTCGCAGCCGCCCTCTACGACGAACGATCGCTCGTGCGGGTCCTCGGCATGCGCCGCACGATGTTCGTGGTGCCCACCGATCTGGCGAGGGTCATCCACGCCGCCGTGACGCAGCATCTGGCGGCAGGCGAGCACACCCGCACGATCAAGATGCTCACCGACGCAGGCGTCGCAGACGCCGAGGCCTGGCTGGACGGTGTCGCCGAGGCCACTGTGTCTGCTCTGCGCCGCCGAGGCGAGGCCGTGGCCACCCAGCTGCGCGACGACGTCGCCGGGCTCCGTGAGAAGGTGAGAGTCGGAGTCGGCACGAAGTGGGAGGGAGACATCGGACTGTCGACCCGCACGCTGTTCCTCCTCGCCACGGAGGGGAGGATCGTGCGCGCCAGACCGCGCGGGACCTGGATCAGCACGCAGTACCGCTGGGCGCTGGCCGAGGACTGGCTCGGCGAGCCGCTGGCCGGGATCGCCCCGCGAAGGGCAGCTGCCGACCTGCTGGGAGCCTGGCTGCGGGCGTACGGTCCCGGCACCCTCGTCGACATGAAGTGGTGGACGGGTTGGACCGTCGCCAAGACCAAGGCGGCGCTCGCGGACGTCGGAGCCGTGGAGGTCGATCTCTCGGATGGTATCGGTTTCGTGCTCCCCGGGGACATCGAGTCGGTGGACGAACCGGACCCGTGGGTGGCGCTGCTCCCCGGGCTCGACTCGACCGTCATGGGTTGGAAGCAGCGCTCCTGGTACCTCGGTGACCACTCGGCGAGGCTGTTCGACAGCAACGGCAACGCAGGGCCGACCGTGTGGTGTGACGGCCGGGTCGTCGGGGGTTGGGCGCAGCGGCGCACGGGCGAGGTCGTCACGGAGCTACTCGACGATGTCGGTCGGGCGCGACGTGCCGTCATCGACCGCAAGGCCGCCGAGCTGGAGGAATGGATCGGCGACCTGCGGGTGACGCCCCGGTTTCGGACTCCGTTGGAGCGCCTCATCATCGCCGAGGACTGAGGCGCGCCAGCCTCAAGCGCAACAGGCAAATCGCCGAAAACCTCATTGATGGCAACGAGCCACACTCTCCATCATCGCGACGAGCTCGAGTTGATCGCCTCCGCCGCCGCCGTCCCGATGCTCATCGTCGACTACACCCCGATCATCGAGCACTTCGCAGGTTTGGCGCCGCCCGAGGTGGCGCTGCGGCTGGCAGACGACGGAGAGCTGATCCGCTGCCTACGGCTGCCGCGCGTCCTCGCCGTGAGCCCGCAGTGGATCGACCTCTACGGGTCCCCGCTCGCCCCCGAGCCGCCCGACCTCGATGCACGCCAGTTCACGCCTGCCACCCACCCCGACCTCGCCACCTCGATGCGGCTCCAGTTCCTGGCGCCCTTCACAGGTGAGACGTCGATCGTCCGTGAGCACTCGGCGCCCACGATGCTCGGCGACGTCGTGGTCCGATCGCATTGGAAGGCGGCTCTCGACGGCGGCCGGCCGGATTACACGAGGGTCGTGATCGTCGACCACAACGTCACGGACCTGCGGGCGGCTCTCAGATCGCTCGAGGACGCCCTCGAGTCGCGGGACCGCCTCGTGGCGACTGTTGGTCACGAGCTGAGGCACCCCGTCAGTGCCATGGTCGGGTTCGGGGCGATCCTCCTCGACGGCTGGGACGACCTGTCCGACGAGGAACGCAAGGAGCTCGTCGGAACGCTCGTCACACAGGCCGACGACATCACGGTTCTGATGGACGATCTGCTCACCGCCGCCACCAGCAGGTCGATGGCCGTCGCTTCCGAGCAGCTCGACATGGCGACCGTCCTGGAATCGGTCGACCTGCGCGAGGTCGACGTGATGGTGGAGGTTGGGCTTGCGGTGCTCGGCGACGCGCTGCGCATCAGGCAGATCGTGCGAAACCTCGTCGGGAACGCCCGGAAGCACGGCGGGGGGCGCGTCGAGCTCGCAGCGACGACGGCGGCGCACGGCGTCACCGTCACGGTCACCGACGACGGCGCCGGGATACCGGAGGATGTCGCCGTTCGGTTGTTCGAGCTGTTCGCGCACGGCGGGGCGTCGGGATCGCTCGGAATCGGGCTGGCGGTGTCCCGCATGCTGGCGCGCGCCATGGGAGGCGACCTGAGCCTCGTGAGCGCCCGAGGCCCGACGATCTTCGAGCTGACGCTGCCGGGCGTCGATTCGCCGGTGCCGGCATCCGGCCTACCCGGCTGACGAGAGCGCCGCACCCGCGAGGGTGCGCCACACCCGAGAGTGCCCCACCCCGAGCTCGCATCAGGTGGATCGAGCGGTTCAAGGTTGACCCGGGAGACGACGACAATTGTCCGTGACCAACTACCGAGGATGACAACCATGTCCCGCAGAATCCAGTTGCTCGTGTTCGCCTCCCTCACCGTCGTCGCGGCGTGCGGTGGGGCCGCAAGCGATGACCCGGCGACGACAGCGCCGGTCGAAACGGCGGCCACGTCGACGACCGAAGCATCCGAGACGACGTCCGCACCGACGTCCGCACCGACGACGGCGCCGACGACGGCGCCGACGACGGTCGCTCCCGTGGACACCGGCGACGCCGCTGGCCTCATTGCCTCGGTCACCAGCGCCGGGAACGACGTGCAGTCCGCCGAGATGGTGATGACCTTCGCCGTCGAAGGCGTCGAGGGGCTGCCGGGATCATCCTTCGAGTTCGGCATGAACACGGCCTTCGATCTCGAGAGCCGCCTCTTCTCGATGTCGATGGACATGAGCGACCTGGTGGCCGCCGCCCCGGAAGGCGAGATCCCGCCCGAGATGGCCGACCTGTTCAGCAGCATCGAGATCCGGTCGATCGAGGACACCGCATACGTGAAGTTCCCGTTCTTCAACTCAATCCTCGGAGTCGAGACCGAGTGGATGAGCATGGCCGCCGAGGATGCCGACCTGGCGGCCGAGGGCTTCGGCGCCAACGCTCCGACGAACCCTGCCGAGATGCTCGAGGCGTTCGAGGGCTTCGAGGGAGCGACTGTCACGGAGCTGGATCGCGAGACGCACAACGGCATCGAGACGACCCATTACGCCATCGTCGTCGACATGGAGCAGGCGACCGAGCTCGCCGACCCCGCGGATCTCGAGGACCTCGAGCAGTTCGGCGCCTTGCCCGGGGGTGAGCTGCCGATCGACCTCTGGGTGAGCGATGACGGTCTCATCCGCAAGCTGCAGATGGTGTACGCCGGCGATGGGCTCGAGCTCTCCCCCGAGCAGACGTTCGAGTCGATGACGATCACGATGGAGGTGACCTCCTACAACATGCCCATCGTCGTCGAGGCACCGCCCGCCGGCGAGGTCACCGACGTATCCGACATCGCAGGCGACATGTTCTCCGGCTTCACCGGCTGAGCACCGCCGTCTTGCGTCCCCCCATCGCTTCGATGCGGCGAGGGGACGCAAGAACGAAGCCCGAACGGAGCAAGACCGTACAAACTACTTGCGGAGGTTTGTTTGTTTAGTTAACTTTCATTCCTGATGTCCCTCGCACCAATCCGCTCGACGACCGATCTGCCGAAGGCGACGAAGCGCGATGCCCGGGTCCGCAACCTCAGAACGATCCTCCAGGCGCTCTACAGCGGGCGCGCCTCCACCAGGGCCGAGTTGTCACGAGCGACCGGACTGACGCGAGCCGCCGTCTCGAACCTCGTGTCCGAGCTCATCGACGAGTCTCTCATCAACGAGGCGGGCACCTCGGCCAACCCGCTCGGGGGCAAACCGGCGACCCTGCTCACGGTCAATGAGGCGGCCCGCACCATCGTCGTCATCGATCTGGGCCACCGTCCGATCCGCGGCGCGCTCCTCGACCTCGCCGGCACCGTACTCCATCGCGAGTCCCACTCTCCCGCCAACGGTCGCCCTTCGGTCGACGACGTCGTTGCGCTCGCCTCCCGACTCCTCGCCTCGGCGACGACCCCGGTGCTCGGCATCGGGGTCGGCACGCCGGGTGTGGTGGATGCGAACGGAACCGTCGTCGAGGCCTCGAACCTCGGCTGGCACGACGTCCCGCTCGCCGACCTTTTGACCGAGCGGCTCGGACATCCCACGGTGGTCACGAACGACGCCCACGCCGCAGCCCTCGGCGAGCTGCGCCTCTTCGAGACCGACGCCGACAGCCTCGTCCTCGTCGAGCTCGGCGAGGGTGTCGGAACCGGGCTCGTCCTCGCCTCCTCGATCCACCGCGGCGATCACGGCGCCGCCGGGGAGCTCGGCCACGTCGTCGTCGACCCGGAAGGTCCCCTCTGCCGTTGCGGCAAGCAAGGCTGCCTCGAAACCTTCGCCTCGGTGCCGGCGATCATCAGGAGAGCGGCAGGCGGCCTCGACCCGGACTCGATCCCGTGGACCCGGGAGGCCGTCGCCGGCGTTGCAGGCACCGCCGCCACCGACGAGGCGATCGCATTCGCCGGACGCCATCTCGGAGCCGCCCTCGCCCACGTCGTCGGCATCCTCGACGTGACACGTATCGTCGTCACCGCCGAGCTCGAGGGTGCGGACGACGCCCTGGTCACCGCCGTCGACGGGGAGCTCAGGCGCCGCCTCTTACGGGCGACGGCCGAGCATGTGACGGTCGAGGCGACCCGGATCGGGCCTGATCTCGTCCTCGCCGGTGCCGGCGCAGCCGTGCTGGCCGATCAGCTCGGAGTCGTCCTGCGATGAGCGACCTCATGGGCGGGATCGACATCGGCGGTACGACGATCGACTCCGTCGTGCTCGGGCCGGACCGCACGGTCCTCGGCAGAGACACGCGGCCGACCCTCGTCATGGCAGGCAGGCGGCTCATCGACTCGGTCCTCGAGTCCTTCTCCGAGGCACTCGCAGCGGCTGGAGAGACGATCGACCAGATCGCGGCGGTCGGCGTCGGGGTCCCGGGCAGGGTCGACCCCGAGACGGGGAGCGTCCACACGGCCGTCAACCTCGGTATCGGCGAAGAGGGCTTCCCGGTCGGCCCAGAGCTGGCACACGCCCTGGCAGTGCCCGTGACCGTCGAGAACGACGCCCGGGTGGCAGCGGTCGGGGCAGCCGACCACTACGGAGACGGAACCCCGGTGCGCCACCTCGTCTACCTGGGTCTCGGCACCGGAGTCTCGGCCGGGATCTTGCGGGACGGCCAGCTGGTGCGAGGGAGCCACGGGCTCGCGGGCGAGATCGGCCACGTGCCCGTCTTCGACGACGGAGCGATCTGCTCGTGCGGTCTCGTCGGCTGCCTCGAGACGGTCATCTCCGGGCCGGCGATCTCGAAGGCATGGCCGCAGGTCGCGTCGGATCACGCCAGACACATGTTCGCGATGGCCGAAGAGGGGCGGGAGGGCGCCCGCCGCATCGCCGACGACGTCGCCAAGCACGTCGCAACCGCCGTCCAGTGGCTGGCGGCGGTCCACGACCCGAGCCTCATCGTGGTTGGCGGTGGAGTAGCCGTCTCCGGCGGAAGAGCGCTCGCCGACCGGGTCGTCGCCGTCCTCGCCTCGCGTGTGGAGGCGTCGAGCCTCGGGAGACGTCTGTTCGACCCGGCTCGCCTCAGGTTCGCGACAGGAGAAGTTCCCATCGGGGCTGTCGGAGCGGCTGCGCTCGCGCACCAGCGCTTCACGACCGTCCTCGCCGACAGGGCAATCAGCCATGCAGAGACAGGAGGAGGCACATGAGAAGACTCACACCGCTCGTCCTCGTTGTCGCGTTCGCAGTGGTCGTCGGGGCGTGCGCCGACGGCTCGAGCACGACGACGCGGGCGCCGAGCGACACGACAACGGCGACCACAGCAGGAGAGACGACGACCAGCGGCGCCACGGAGACCACCGCGGCACCCACGACGACAGAGGCGGTGGCAACAGGCCCGTACGAGTTCCTCGATCGGGCAAAGGCCGGCGAGTTCGCAGGCACGGAGGTCGAGATCCTCGCTCAGTGGATCGACGCCGAAGCCGCCAACTTCCAGGCGTCTCTCCAGCCGTTCATCGACGCCACGGGGATCGACGTCAACTTCGAGGGGATCACCGACTACGAGACGGTGCTGCGCACCCGGGTTGATGGAGGCAACGCCCCCGATCTCGCCCAGATCGCCCAGCCGGGCCTGATGCAGTCTCTCGCTTCGGAAGGCAACCTCGTCGACCTGTCGGGGTGGTTCAACCTCGATCAGCTCTCGCAGGACTACATCGCGTCCTTCGTCGACCTGGCGACCTACGAGGGGAGCGTCTACGGGGTGTACTTCAAGGGCGACCTGAAGTCGATCGTGTGGTACCCGGTGGAAGCCTTCGCAAGCGCCGGATACCAGATCCCGAACACCTGGGACGAGCTCATCGCGCTCAGCGACCAGATCGTCGCCGACGGCAACGGGTCACCGTGGTGCGTCTCGATGGAGCACGGAGACGTGTCGGGCTGGGTGGCGACGGACTGGATCGAGGACGTGCTGCTGAGGACCGCCCCGCCGGAGACATACGACGCATGGGTCAACCACGAGATCGCATTCGACGATCCGGCGGTGCTCAACGCTGCCGGCCTCGTCGGTGAAGTGTGGTTCGCGGACGGATACGTCTTCGGTGGCACCGACGCCATCAACGGCACATGGGTCGGGGACACACAGACGCCGATGTTCGACGCGGCCGGGCCCAAGTGCTGGATGCACAAGCAGGCGGCCTGGATCCCCGAATTCTGGCCGGAGGGCACGCAAGCCGGAGTCGACAGCTCCTTCTTCTACTTCCCCCCGATCGACGCCGACTACGGGTCACCCGTGCTCGGCGGCGGTGACATGTTCGTCATGTTCGACGACAGGCCGGAAGTGAGGGCGACGCTCGAGTACCTGGCGACCGCGGAGGCCGCCAAGGGCTGGATCGACGCCGGAGGCTTCGTGTCGCCGAACCAGAGCGTGCCGCTCGACTGGTACTCGACCTACCCGAACGACGCGCTGGCCGAGATCCTCGCAGGCGCATCGACATTCAGGTTCGACGCCTCGGACACCATGCCGGCGGCGGTCGGCCAAGGATCGTTCTGGGCGGGCATGATCGACTGGGTGGCCGCCAACGGTGGCGGCACCGAGGAAGTGTTCGCCGAGATCGAAGCGAGCTGGCCGGCGAGCTGACGTAACGTGCGACGTGTTCGCTGCTCGGGGAGCGCCGTGCGTGGCGCTCCCCGAGCGTCGCAGGAGCGAGGTGACCCATGAGCCGAGCCGTGGAAGGGCGCACCAGGCGAGCCCGCGACCTGACGACGGCTCTGGCAGGGCTCGTGGCCCTCGGACTGGCGTTCGCCGGCGGCTACCTCTTCCTCAAGGCGGACGCCGGGCCCGAGAGGCTCATGACGTGGCTGTACCGCCGCATCGGCCTCGAGGGTCAGGCGGACGCCATCGCATCCAGAGGGTTCGACCCCCTGGCCGCCAAGCTGATGGTCGCCGTCGTGGCGATGCTGCTCGGCGTCGGCGGCATCTGGGGCGTCTACCTCGCCACCAACAGGCTCGTGGACCAGTTCCCCGACCGCACCGCCCGGGCCCTGCGCCCATGGGTCTTCGTCGGGCCCGCCGTCGTCATGCTCGGGTTCTACCTCGTGTTCCCGGCCGTGGGCACGCTCGTACGGGCTCTCAAAGACGACGGCGGCGTGATCGAGAACCTCAAGTTCGTGTTCACGGAGCCGGACGTCCTGTCGGCGTGGCGCAACAACGTCCTCTGGATCGTCGTCGGGACGGCGGGAAGCGTCCTCATCGGCCTGGCGTTCGCAACGCTCGTCGACAGGGTGAAGCGCGAGGCACTCGCCAAGACGTTCGTGTTCCTCCCCCTCGCCATCTCCATGGTCGGTGCGGCTGTTATCTGGCGGTTCGTCTACTACTGGAGGCCTGCAGGAGAGGAGCAGATCGGGCTCCTCAACGGAGTGTTCGCAGCGCTCGGCCGGGAGCCAACGCCGTTCCTGCAGACGCCGGTGCTCAACACGCTGTCGCTCATCGTCGTGATGATCTGGCTGCAAACCGGGTTCGCCATGGTCGTCCTCTCTGCGGCGATCAAGGCCGTGCCGACGGAGCTGCTCGAGGCGGCCCGTATCGACGGGGCGAGCGAGCCGCAGACGTTCATGCGGGTCGTCCTGCCGTCGATCCGCGGGGCGGTGCTGACGGTGGCGACGACGATCCTCATCGCAATCCTCAAGGTGTTCGACATCGTCTTCGTCACGACGGGAGGCCGATTCGACTCGGACGTGATCGCCAACCGGATGTTCCAAGAGATGATCCGCTTCAGGAACTTCGGGCGAGCGTCGATGCTGGCGGTCGCCCTGCTCCTCGTCGTCGTTCCCGTGATGGTGATCAACGTGCGGAACCTGCGTAAACAGGGAATCGGCGCATGACCGCCCCCGTGACGACCCGCCAAACGAGGGGGACCGGAGGCGCTCGCATCCACCCGGTCGGGACCGGCTTCTGGTCGAAGACGCCCGTGAGAGTCGGCGTCGTACTCATCGCCGTCACCTGGTCGATGCCGACCGTCGGCGTTCTCATCAGCAGCTTCCGTAGCCCGAACGACATCAATTCGTCCGGGTGGTGGACCGTGTTCGCCCACCCATTCGAGACGACGTGGACGTTCGTGAACTACCAGAACGTCCTCACCTCCGACGGGATGATCGATGCCTTCTTCAACAGCCTCATCGTCACCATCCCGGCGACCGTGATCCCGATCACCATCGCCGCTTTCGCGGCGTACGCCTTCGCCTGGATCGACTTTCGCGGACGTGCCTTGCTCTTCGCCGTCGTCGTCGGGCTGCTCGTCGTACCGTTGCAGATGACGCTCGTGCCGCTGCTACGGGCGTACAACGTCCTCGGCCTGACCGGCTCGTTCGTCGGCACATGGCTGGCGCACACCGGGTTCGGGCTTCCGCTGGCGGTCTACCTGCTCTTCAACTACATCTCGTCGCTTCCTCGCGACATCCTCGAGTCGGCCTCGGTCGACGGCGCCTCGCACCTCACGACGTTCACCCGCCTCGTGCTGCCCCTCTCGATGCCTGCCCTCGCCGCCTTCGCCATCTTCCAGTTCCTATGGGTGTGGAACGACCTGCTGGTCGCCCTCGTGTTCCTCGGGACAGACTCCGAGGTGGCCGTGCTCACCGCCAGGCTCAACGAGCTCGTCGGCTCCCGCGGCCAGGACTGGCATGTCCTCACCGCCGGGGCGTTCGTGACGATGATCGTGCCCGTCGCGGTCTTCCTCGGGCTGCAGCGGTACTTCGTGAGGGGCCTGCTCGCCGGGTCTGTCAAGGGATGAGTCCCGACGCGTCGACCGAGAGACCGGACATCGGCCCCCGCATGCTGCTCGCATTCGATGGACCCACCCCCCCGCCATGGCTCACGGACGTCATGGCCTCCAGCGACGTGGCCGGGGTCACGCTGTTTCGCGCCAGCAACATCGTCGACCCCGAGCAGACGAGGAAGCTCACCGCCACCTTGCAGTCGTCGCGAGGCGGGACGCTCCCGTTGCTGATCGCGGTCGACCAGGAGGGCGGCCAGCTGCGCGGCGCCGGTGCAGGCACGACGGCCTTCCCGGGGAACATGGCGGTCGGGGCGACCGGAGACCCGGCGCTGGCGAGGCGGGTCGCCTCGGCAACCGGCCGGGAGCTAGCCGCCCTCGGAATCAACGTCGACTACGCCCCCGTGTGCGACATCGCATCGAACCAGGCCAACCCGTCGTTGGGCATTCGGTCGTTCGGGGCCGATCCCGAGAGGGTCGCAGCCTTGAGCGCAGCAACCGTGTCGGGCCTTGCCGAGGCCGGCATCGCAGCCGTGGCCAAGCACTTCCCGGGGAAAGGCGAGGCGACGATCGACCCTCACTGGGCACTGCCTTCGCTCTCCGTCGACGCAGCCCGCCTCGAGTCGTTCGAGCTCGTCCCGTTCCGTGCTGCGATGTCCGCCGGGGCCTCGATGCTCATGGTCGGGCACTACGACGTGCCGGCGATCACGGGGGCCCCCGGGACGCCGACCAGCGTGAGCCGCGACGCCGTGTGGTTCGCCCGGAGCCGGCTCGGCTTCGACGGGGTCGTCATCACGGACGCCATGGACATGCACGCCCTCGGGCAAGGGGCCGAGTCGATCGTGGAGGCAATAGCCGCCCTGGCAGCCGGGGTCGACGTTCTCCTGTGCGTCGGCGACGCCTCGAGCCAGCAGGCCTTGCGGGCAGGCCTCGCCAGGGCGCTGCAGCGGGGACTGATCGCCCACACCGACCACGACGCAGCCGTGGCGAGAATCGCGGCGCTGCGAGAGCATGTGGAACCGCTCGTCCAGCCGGACCTCGACGTCGTCGGGTGCGCCGCGCACGCCGACCTGGCCGCCGAAGCGGCCGCCAGAGCCCTCACGCTGGTGAGAGACGGCGCCGTGCTCCCGCTCAGCCCGGGCCCGGACGACACCGTGGTCGCCGTGATCCCCGAGCCGCGCGACCTGACTCCGGCCGACACGTCGAGCGCCGAGCCGGCAGCATTGGGGGACGCGTTGCGCCGCCACCACGGGCGCACCGTCGAGGTGAGGACCCGGCACTCACCGACATCCGCCGACATCGAAGCGGTGCGACGCGCCGCAGCCGGAGCGAGGTACGTGGTGGTAGCGACGATCGACGCCTGGGCGAACCCTGCCCAGGCGGCGCTCGTCGACTCGGTGCTCGACCTCGGCGGAGACGTCGTGACGGTCGCCGTGCGCAACCCGCACGACCTCGTGGCATACCCCGGTGCGCCCACCTACGCATGCACGTATGGGATCGTCGAGCCATCGCTCGGCGCCTTGGCGGCTGCTCTGTTCGGCGCCGCCGGCTTCCCAGGGACGCTTCCTGCGCCGATACCCGGCCTCTATCCAACAGGTCACGGAGTCCGCACGTGAGCCTCGTGATCGGCGGAGGCAGGGTCGTCACCCCTCAGGGGACGATCGAGGCGGACATCCACGTCGCAGACGGCCGCATCGCCGGTATCGGGACGAGCCTGCGCGGCGGTGAGGCGCTCGACGCCTCCGGCTGCACGGTCGTTCCCGGATTCATCGACCTCCAGGTGAACGGCGGGTTCGGCCACGACTTCACGTCGCAGCCGCGCAGTATCTGGGATGTCGGCGCCCGGCTGCCGGAGCACGGAGTCACCTCCTTCATGCCGACGATCGTCAGTGCCGAGCGCCGCAGGATCGACGAGGCGATCTCCGTCGTCGCGGCGGGCCCGCCTGCCGGGTATCACGGCGCCGGCGTCTTGGGACTGCACATCGAGGGACCATTTCTTGCCGCCGACAGGCGGGGCGCCCACCGGCAAGACCACCTGGCGGCGCCCGACCTCGATACGGTGGCGGAGTGGCGGCCACCCGGCGTGCGGATGGTCACGATCGCCCCCGAGCTGCCGGGCGCCGAGGGGGTCGTCCGTGAGCTGGCAGGTCGAGGAGTGGTCGTCGCCGCCGGGCACAGCAGCGCCGGATGGGAGACCCTCGAGCAGGCCAAGGGCTGGGGCGTGACGCACGGCACCCATCTGTTCAACGCGATGTCGGGCGTCTCGCACCGCCACCCCGGGCTCGCCGGATTCCTACTCGCCGATCCCGACCTGACCTGCGGCATCATCGTCGACGGATGGCACCTCCACCCGGGCGCGGTCCGGCTGGCATGGCGCGCCAAGGGACCAGGCGAGATCGCCCTGGTCACCGACTCCATGGCCGGCCTCGGGATGGCTGATGGAAGGTATTCACTCGGCGGAGTGACCGTAGATGTGACGAGCGGGGTTGCCCGCACGACCGAAGGCCGCCTGGCGGGCGGCGCCGCCTCGTTCGACACCGCATTGCGCCTACTCATCGAAGCCACCGGATGCCGCCTCGAGGAGGCCGCCCTGGCAGCGGCCACCACCGCCGCCACGATCATCGGCGACCGCGAACGGGGCCGCCTCCTGGAGGGGGCGATCGCCGACCTCACCGTGCTCGACGGCGACCTGGCCGTCGCCGCAACGGTCGTCGGCGGATCCGTGGCCCACGAACGCGGACACGAGGGGCGTGACCATGGCGATGCGTGACGAGATCCTCCAGCAGCCGGAGCGCCTCGAGGCACTCCTCTGCGACGGTCCCGCCGAAGCCGCGGCAATCGCACGGTCGATCGCGGGCCGGTTCCAGCATGTCGTCGTCGCCGCCAGGGGGTCGTCGGACAACGCCGCCCGGTACGCCCAGTACCTCTGGGGAATCCACAACCGACTCGTCGTCACCCTGGCGGCGCCTTCGATCTTCAGCCGGTACGGCGCCAGGCCGTCACTCGAGGGGGCGCTCGTCGTCGCCGTCTCTCAATCGGGGCAATCCCCGGACCTCATCGAAGTCGTCTCCGCCGCAGCCGGCCAAGGCGCCCCGACGATCGCCATCACGAACGACGTCCATTCCCCGCTTGCCGGTGTCAGCGACTTCGTCATGTGGATGCGAGCGGGCGAAGAGCGAGCAGTGGCCGCCACGAAGACGTACACGGCGTCGCTGACCGCCGTGGCCCTCCTCTCCGACGCCATGGATCCCGGCGCCGGGCTCGTCGACGATCTGCGACGAGTGCCCGCCGCCGTCGCCGCGGCGCTCGACGACGAGGACCACGTGGCGGAGGTCGCAGCCGCGCTGGCCGCCGAGACGGCCTGCGCGGTGCTGGGCCGCGGCTATCACTACGCGACCGCCTTCGAGTGGGCGCTCAAGCTCGAAGAGCTCGCATACATCGTCGCCCAGCCACACTCGACCGCCGACTTCGAGCACGGTCCCCGGGCGATGGTCGGGGCCGGCTTCCCGGTCCTCGCCGCCGTTGCCGACGGCCCGCTCTTCGCGGAGGCCGCGGCGCTCCTCGAGGACCTCCGGGTCGATCGCCGGGCGACGACCGTCGCCATCACGAACCGTGGCGACCTGGGGGCGACGCACCTCCTCCGGATCGATGCGGACATCGCCGAGCGGTGCGCCCCGATCGTGGGGATCGTGCCTGCTCAGCTGTTCAGTCATCACATCGCGATCGCCAAGGGCCATGACCCCGACAACCCGCGCGGCTTGGAGAAGGTGACCCGCACCCGATGAATCGCTGCCGATGCCGCCCGGAAGGTCCGCGGTACGATGCCACGTACATGGAGCCGATCCTGAGGTGGCTGGTGGATGAGGCGGATCGTACGGACGCCGCGGGAGATGGCTCGGTCGCTGCGCCTCCTGGCGCGCCGTAGGCCGCGTCACGCCGAGGATTACCTGCGAGGTCACGCCACCGAGTGGCCGGCTCTCGCCGAGGCGAGCCCGAGCGACGCCGCCGACATCCTCGAGGCGATCGACGAGGAGATCGCCGGCGAGCTGATCGCCGATCTCGACCCTGGGAAGGCGGCGGAGCTGCTCGAGGAGCTGCGCGACGACCTCGCCGCCGACATCATCGAGGACCTCACCACCGAAGACGCCACCAGGCTCCTCGAGGAGATGCCCCCTGAGGCGGCCGCCGATGTGCTGGCGGCCGTGGACGACGCAGCCATCGTCAACGACCTGCTGGACAGCATGCAGGCGGAGAGTGCAGTCGAGATCCGCGAGCTGCTCGCCTACGGCCCGGAGTCGGCCGGCGGCCTGATGACGACTGACATCGCCGCCCTCCCGATCGGCATGACGGTCGGGGAAGCCGTCGAGCGGATCCGCGGGCTCCACGACGAGTTGGAGGACCTCTCGTACGTGTACATCGTCGATCCGCACGGTCGCCTGATCGGGGTCGTCTCGTTCCGGGACCTCGTGTTCCGGCGCCCGGGTGATGGGCTCGACGAGGCGATGCTGCCGAGCCCGATCTCGGTGACGACTTCGACCGACCGTGAGGAGATCGCCGACCTCGTGCAGCGCTACCACCTGTTCGGGCTGCCCGTCGTCGACGACGAGGGCCGGCTCGTCGGCATGGTCACGACCGACGCCCTCATCGAGGCGATCCAGGAAGAGGCATCGGAGGACTTCGCGGTCGCGGTCGGCACCAGGGCGGAAGACTCGGTCTACGTCCCGGTCAGAGAGTCGATCCGGCACCGCCTGCCGTGGATCGCCATCGACATCGTCATGTCGGCGCTGGTCGTCTGGTCGGTCACCCAATTCGATGAGGTCCTCACCACGTTCGTCGTCCTCGCCGCCCTCATGCCCCTCGTCGCCCGGATCGGCGGCGACTCCGGGGCGCAGAGCCTGGCCGTCGTCATCAGGGGGCTGGCGACCGACGGGATCCCCGGGAGCGACGTGACTCGGGTGATCGGTCGGGAGGTGTCCATCGGAATCGTCAACGGTGCGGTGATCGGCGTCCTCGCCGGCGGCCTCGGCTACGGGCTACAGACACTCCGAGCCGGGCCTGATCCGTACCGGGTCGGCCTGGCCATGGCCGTGGCGGCATGGGCCAACCTCGTGCTGGCGGGCCTGGCAGGCGCCGCCATTCCCCTCACCCTCCGCAAGTTCGGGTTCGACCCTGCGCTCGGGTCGAACCTGTTCCTCACGACGTTCACGGACCTGGTCGGATTCGCCGGTTTCCTGGCGGTCGCCACCGCGTTGCTCTGAGAACGGCCGCCACGACCCCGCAGACCTCGGTACCGCAGGAAGCGGGCTCAGTCGGGCCGCGCGTCGGCGAGCGAAGCCCACAGGTGCATTGCGGCATACGCCCTCCACGGTCGCCACGCCTCCGACTGGGCGGCCAACTCGCTTCCGGGGGCGAGCCTCTCGATCGCCCTTCGCAACCCGAGGTCGCCTGTCGGCATCGCGTCGGGGTCGCGAAGGGCCCGCATCGCGATGTAGTCGGCGGTCCACGGTCCGATTCCCTGGATGGCGAGCAGCCGGCGGCGCCCCAGCCGGGAGTCGGCGGCACGATCGAGCACGACGTCGCCTGCCGCGACGGCGGCGGCGAATCGGGTGACGGTGTCGCGCCGCGATTGCGGCATCCCGATTCTCGACAGGTCGGCTGCTGCGACGTGCCGAGGCGTCGGGAACAGATGGGTGACCGTGCCGGCCGGGGTCTCCAGCGGCTCGCCCAAGGCCGCGACGAGCCGGCCCGCCAGCGTCGAGGCACCCTTGACCGTCACTTGCTGCCCGAGGATCGCCCTGACACCGAGCTCGAAGGGGTCGAGCGTCCCCGGAACCCGCAGTCCGGGACGCCGAGCGACGAGCGGGCGCAACAGCCGGGAGCCGCTCAGGTGCCGGTCGACGACGTGCGGGTCGACGTCCATGCCGAACATGACGCTGATCCCGGCCACGAGGGCTTCGGTGAGCGACGAGCGCCGGGACGTGGACAGCCGGATCCCGGCGGGGCCGGCGTCGACCGTGACGACGGTCGCCCCTCCCTCTGAGGCGATGGAGCGCCGGTAGCTGAGGGCATCTGCCTCTTCGACGCCCGGAATGGCTCGGGCTGCGACGAAGTCGAAAAGCTCCTGTCTGGCGAATGGTTCGTTCACAGGGAGGAGGCGCGCCGATCCCGGCGCCGATCCTCTCCCGAGACCCGTCATCGCCGGCACCATACGTCTTCACCGAGGCGCTCGGGTGGCGACTCGAAGGCGCACCCCCCGAAGAGAGCCTCCACCCCCACGCCGGTGCGGACCGGGCTCGCCGCCTGTACCGCGAGTCGGCCCCGGCGGCCTTGTCTACTCTTGCGGCGGGCAGACGAGAAGGAGGCCATGGTGTCACTCGCCCCCGACGTCGACTCGAGGTCGGCGGTCGGCAAGCTACCTCTGGCGTGGGGTCTGGCACTCGTCGCCGTCGCGGCCGCCCTCTGGGGCGCGGACGGCGTCTTCCGGCGCGGGCTGGCGCTCGAACTGCCGGCGGCGACCGTTGTCTTCTGGGAGCACGTGATCCTCGTCCTCGTGACGATCCCGGCTCTCCAGCGGGGCATCGCCTCGGCTCGCAGGCTCGGAGCACGAGAGTGGGTGTACCTGATCCTCATCGGGGCGGGCGCATCTGCCACGGCCACGGCCCTGTTCACGGCTGCCTTCCGCTACGGCGACCCGAGCACCCCGCTCCTCCTCCAGAAGCTCCAGCCGCTCGTCGCCATCGTGGCCGCCCGCATCCTCCTCCAGGAGCGCCTCCGACCGCGCTTCTCGCTCTTTCTGGTCGCCGGGCTGGCAGGCGCCTGGCTCATCGCCTTCAGCGATCCGACGGAGGTCGCGGTCGGGGCGACGAAGGTCGCCCTGCTGGCGATCGGAGCCGCCGTGCTGTGGGGCATGGGAACGGTCCTCGGCCGCCACATGACGGCTCATCTCCCGTCCCAGGAGATCACGGCGTTACGGTTCGCCATTGGGCTCCCGGCGGCGGGAGCGCTCGCCGTGATCGACGGTGGCACAGGCAGCCTGGCCATCGGGTTCGGCGACGTCGACGCTCTGATCCTCCTGGCTCTCGTCCCGGGACTGCTCGCCCTGTCGATCTACTACCGAGGCCTGCGGTCGACGCCGGCTTCGCTGGCGACACTGGCCGAGCTGGCTTTCCCCGTCTCGGCCATCACGCTGAACTACGCCTTCTTCGACACCACCCTCACGGGGACGCAGTGGCTCGGCGTAGCGGTTCTGTCGGCGACGCTCGTCACCATGAGCTACACCGCCCGCAGTGCGGGGTCTCGCGCCCTCGGCGTCGACGCCCCCGGGGTGCTCCGCCCCGGCGACGCCGACCCGCAGCCGGCGTCGAGCTGACCGCTCCTCAGCCGGGAGGCGCCTCGTCGCCCGGCTCGGCCTGCGATGGGATGATCGGCCGCGAAGAGGTGAGCCCAGTGCTCACCGCCGCCGTGGATCGTCACCCTCGTGTCGAACACCATTGCGTTTCGCGGTGAGAGCATTCTCATCGGCATCTCATGGTGATCTCACCGCTGCCCGGCAGTCTGGTGCTCAGGAATCACCACCGCCATGAAAGGCTCCCTCATGAAACGCCTGCTGTTCACGATCACGCTCGTGATGTCCGCATCCCTGCTCGTCGCCGCTCCGGCCTCAGCCGATGATCGTCGCTGCACCGGAACGATCGGTGCGACTCATATCGACGGCAACGTCATCGTCCCACAAGGTGCAGATTGCACCCTGCGAGGCACCCGCGTCGACGGAAATGTGATCGTCAAGGGAGACGCCAAGCTCGTCGCACGCGGCGTGAAGGTGGACGGGAACATCCAGGCGGAGAACCACCGCAACGTGATCGTGACCACCCGTGAGGTCGGTGACCGGACGGTGAAGTCCCGCGTCGAGGGAGACATCCAGCTCGATTCCGGCAAGCGTGGCAGGGTCGCCAAGGCCGTCATCGGCGGCGATCTCCAGGTGAAGCAGAACTCCGGGCGTCAGGTCGCCGTCCACAATCGGATCGATGGTGACCTGCAGGCGTTCAGCAACGACGGCGGCTTCCGCATCTATCGCAACCAGATCGACGGCAACCTGCAGTGCAAAGGCAACGACCCGAAGCCTCACGGTGGCCAGAACCAGGTGTCGGGCAACAAAGAGGATCAGTGCAGCAGTCTCTGACCTGGCCGACGGCATAGCCGCACCACCGACCGAACGCAGGCTTCCTCCGGTGCCGGAGCGTCGGCAGTCGGGCCATCGATCCGCCAGAATGTGCATCATGCACGATCGCGTCCGCCTGACGGGCGGCTCACTGCTCGGCCACGCCGTGAAACGACGGGAAGACCCTGCCCTGATACGGGGACTCCGGCCGTACATCGGCGATCTCGACCGCGACGGCATGCTCCACGCCGTGTTCGTTCGATCTGCGATGGCCTGGGCCGACGTCACCGGAGTCGACGCCTCGCACGTCGCCGATGGTGTGCGCATCTACACGCACGACGATGTCGACATCGTGATCCAACCGGCTCACATGCTCGACCAGCGATTCGGCCGTCCCGTGCTCGCAGCAGGCGTCGTCCGCTACGTCGGCGAGCCGATCGCGGTCGTGCTCGCCGATTCGGAAGCGGCTGCCGTCGACGCCGCATCGCTCGTGTTCGTCGAATACGACCCGCGAGACCCCATCGTCGACCCGAAGGCGGCGCTGGCCCGCGATGCCCCGCTGCTGTTCCCGGAAGCGGAGAGCAACCGGCCCTTCGAACGGAAGTTCGCCAGCGACGGCGACCCCCTCGAGCACGCCGAGGTGATCGTGAGGCAGGACTTCGTCCAGCAGCGGGTCGCTCCCGTCCCGATGGAGGGTGGCGCGATCCTCGCCGAACCGGACGGTTCCGGAGGGCTGCTCGTCAACCTGGGCACCCAGGACCCGTCCAGGGCGAGGAACGTCATCGCCGACGCCATCGGGATGCCGCGTGACAGGTTGCGGATCGTGGTTCCCGCCATGGGCGGCGGCTTCGGTGCGAAGGGTCCGACGTACCCGGAGCACGTCGTCGTGTCACAGCTGGCGAGGCGGCTCGACCGTCCGATCAGGTGGGTGGAGAGACGCACCGAGAACCTCGTCAACATGGTGCACGGGAGGGCACAGCTGCAGTCTGCGGAGTTGGGGGCGACCCGCCACGGCAGGATCGTCGGGCTGCGGGCCCATGTGATCAACGACGCCGGTGCGTACCCGACCATCGCGGCGTCGTTCGGCAACTACACCATCCAGATGAGCTCCGGTGTCTACGACATCCCGCGCATCGAGATCACCGCAGAAGCGGCGGTCACGAACCTCACGCCAACGGGGGCGTACCGGGGGGCGGGACGACCCGAAGCGGCACAGATGCTCGAGCGGCTCATGGACCTCTTGGCGCTCGACCTCGAGATGGACCCGGTCGAGGTCCGCAGGATCAACTACCTCGAGCCGTTCGCCGAGCCGCGCACGGTCGCCAGTGGAGCCACGTACGACTCAGGCAACTACGAGGCAGCACTCGATCTCGCCCTGGACCGAGCCGGCTGGAAGGACCTCATCGCGGAGCGCGACGAGAGGAGACGGCGCGGTGACCGGATCCAGCTCGGGGTGGCGGTTGCGTCGTACATCGAGACGACGATCGGGATCCTGCCTCCCCGCGAGTTCGGGGCTGTGCGGGTCGAGGCCGATGGCACCATCACAGTGCGCATCGGTGGCAGCTCACACGGCCAGGGGCACGTCACGACGATGTCTCAGCTCGTCGCCGGCACGTTCGAGGTGCCGATCGAGCAGGTCACGGTGCTGCAGAGCGACACCGCCGCCGTCCCGGAGGGAGTGGCGGGGACCTTCGCATCCCGCACGCTCCAGCTGGTCGGCTCTTCGATCGTCGTCGCGTCGGACAGCGTCATCGACGCAGCTCGCAAGGTCGCCGCCGACCTCCTCGAGGCCGCCGAGGACGACCTCGTCGTTCGTGAAGGAGGCGTCGGGGTCGTAGGCGTGCCCGGGGCCCACGTCTCGTGGGGCGACCTGGCAACCAGGGCGGCCGAGCTCGGAGAGACGCTCGAAGCGGATGGGCTCTTCTCCGTCGACGGCAACACATACCCGTTCGGCGCCCATGTGGCAGTCGTCGAGCTCGACATAGAAACCGGGTGGGCCAGGCTCGTCCGCCACGTCGCCATCGACGACTGCGGAACGGTGGTGAACCCGATGCTCGCCAGGGGCCAGCAGCACGGGGGCGTGGCCCAGGGAGCGGGTCAAGCGCTCTTCGAGGGGGTGCGCTACGACAGCCACGGCCAGCCGCTGACGGCCAACCTCACGACGTACCCGATCCCCACCGCGGTCGACCTTCCTTCCTTCCAAGTGGGAGGAACGGTGACACCCTCGCCGCTCAACCCGCTCGGTGCCAAGGGGATCGGCGAGGCGGGCACGCTCGGGTCGACTCCGGCGATCCACGGCGCGGTGCTCGACGCGCTGCGCCCCTTCGGGGTTCGCCACGTCGACATGCCGCTCACACCGCAGCGCATCTGGCACGCCATCCAGGAGGCGACCAGGGACGGGGACGCCTGAGGCAGCGGTCAGGTGGCGACGAGGTCGAGCTCCTCGAACTTGCGCAGCACCTGCGCCTTGGCGACGGCGACCCGCTCGTCGGCGGGATCGCGCGGGAACGGCAGGTCGACCGTGATGTCGTCCTCCAGCTTGCCACCCTTGGCGAAGACGACGATGCGATTGGAGAGCTCGACGGCCTCGCCGACGTCGTGCGTTACGAACAGGACGGTCTTCCTCGTCTCCTTCCACATCTCGTGGAGCTCGCGCCTCAGGGAGCGAGCCGTGATGGCGTCGAGGTGGCTGAACGGCTCGTCCATGAAGAGCACGTCGGGCTCGATCGAGAAGGCGCGGGCGATCCCGACCCGCTGCTGCATGCCGCCCGACAGCTCCCCGGGGTACTTGGTTCCCTTGTCTCCGAGCTGGACCATCTCGAGATATCGCTGACAGCGCGCCCTGGTCTCCGCTGTCTGTTCCTTCTGCACGAACAGGAGGTTGTCGAGCACCGTGCGCCACGGGAGGAGCCGGGCCGCTTGGAACACGTAGCCGGGGGCCGCCTCGTGACCCTCCTGGGTTATCTCGACCTTGCCCGACGTCGGGGTCTCGATGCCGCTCAGGATGTTCAGCAGGGTCGACTTGCCACACCCCGAGGGCCCGACGATCGAGACGAACACGTGCCCGCCGACCTCGAGGTTCACGTTCTCGAGCGCCACCACCTTGTCGGCGCCGATGCCGAACTCCTTGTGCAGGTTGCGCACCGAGATCTCAGCCATCGATCCTGTCTCCTTCGCCGTCGGGTTGGGCACTTGCGTCGGCCACCGTGGCCATGTCGAGAGCCAGCCGCGGCTCGTCGAACATCTTCTCCACCAGCTGGAGGTTCGTGATCTGCGGGCGCCACTTGAACACTCGCCTCTGGATCGGGTCGAAGACGATCTTCTCGAGGACGATCGCGAAGAGGATGAAGAAGAAGGCGTACCCGACGACGGCGTGCGCCCGGTGAGCGTCATACCAGAACTTGATCGTCCAGCCTGCCCCGTCCTGGCCGCCGAACACCTCGGCGATCACGAGCCCCTTCCATCCGATCGAGAAGGCGTAGCGAACCGCGGCGAACATGAACGGCATCAGGGACGGGACGAGGACGTGGCGGGTTATCCGCTGCTGCGGGACCTGGTACGAGCGGGCCATGTCGAACAGCTCACGCGGCGTGTTCCTGACGCCTTCCCTGATGTTGACGATCACGAACGGGATTCCGGTGAGGATCACCGTCAGGATCGGGCCGGTGTGGCCGAAGCCGAATGCCAGGCTCAAGAAGAGCGCCCAGGCGAGCGCCGGCATGGCGAGGATCGCCATCACCCAGTCGTGGAAGAAGGCGTCGACCGACTTCGAGAGGCCCATGGCGAGGCCGATGATCGTGCCGAGCACCATGGCGATGGCGAAGCCTGCGCCGAGGCGAATGAGCGATCGGCCGAACGTGGCGTAGACGTTCGCCCTCGTCGCTGCCTGGATGCCGTCGACGAACGGGTCGATCAGCTCGTCCCACATCGCGCCCCACACCTCGAGCGGCGTGGGGAGGACTTCGGCCATGAACGGCCAGATCGAGATGATGACGTTCATGGCGCCGAGCCAGAAGAGGATGACGGCAACGGGGAACAGCATCCTGGCGAACCCGGGCGACTTCATGAAGCTCCAGAAGGCGTTGCCCACACCACGGCGAGGCGCCGAGAGCTTGCGAGCAACGTTTGCCATCAGGTCGCTCCCATCACGCCGCCGCCACTTCTTGGCGCCACCGGAAGAACCGTCGCTCGAATGCTTGGAGCACGACCTTCTCGAGGAACAACGCGAAGAAGAAGAACATGAGCACCCAGGCGAGGAACTCGTCGGTCTGGAAGAGCTGGGTGGCGAGGCGCATCTCGAAGCCGATGCCACGCGACGACGAGAACACCTCGGTGAGGACGGTGACCTTCCAGGCGATCGAGAACCCGAAACGAAGGCCTGTGAAGAGGTACGGCGCCAGGTGGGGGATGACGATGTGCCGGTTGCGGCGCAGCAGGCCCACGTCGAACGCCTTTCCCATGTCGACGAGATCCTTCGGCAACGCCCGGATCCCCTCGGAGACGTTCACCGTCACGAGGGCGAACGTCGTCAGGACGATGGCGATGATCGGGCCGATCTCCCGGTTGCCGAAGACGATGGCGGTGATGAGCGCCCATATCAGCCCGGGGGCAGTGAGCGAGACGAGCACCGCGTCCTTGAAGAACCCCTCCAACCACCGGTTCTGGGAGATGATCCCGATGATCGCCCCGATGAGGAACGAGATGGTGAAACCGACGAAGATCCTCAGCAGCGTTGCGCGGAAGGCGTCCGGGACGTCGCCGCGTCCCCAGATGTCCCCGATCGTCTGGGCGACGCGGGTCGGACCCGGGATGAGCGCCTCCTCGAGGATCCGACCCGAGGCGAACTCCCAGATCCCGAGGAAGAACACGTACCCCAGGAACCGGAAGACCAGTTTGTTGATTCGCTCGCGCCGGAGTCGTTGCCTGAGGAGCGCTTCTTCGGTAGACGCCGCCTCAGGTCGCTCCTGCTCGACCGTTGTCGCCACGGCCGCTCTCCCCTCGGATGTCTGTGTCCGGTTCGTCCGGGTGCGGGCCGCTGAGCGGCCCGCACCCGGTTGTCGCATTCAGCGTCGCCGCTAGGGCGCGATCGCCTCGAAGCGTGGCTGGGTGAAGCCCTCGGGCAGCACGTTCGGGTTCTCGGGATGGAGGCCGGTCATGAAGTCCCAGATCGCCCGCTCGTTCTCGATCCACGCGTCGTCGAGATACACCGACTCGACGAACCAGTCGTTGGCACCCTGCATGAACTCGGTCATCCAGGCGATGTCCTCTTCGCTCTCGACCGAGAAGTGCTGCGGGTAGATCGAGACGATCTCTGCCGTGTTGGCATCCCACAGCTCGATGCCGATCTGCCACAGCTCGAGGAACGCCTGTGCCTCGGCCGCGTGCTCCTCGTACCACCCCGCCGTCGCGGTGAACAGGTTCGACATCACGTGGTTCTCGCCATCGTCGATGGGTGAGAACTGGTTGTAGAGCTGGAACGGCATCTGCCCGTCGTACATCAGCTCGATCTCGCCCGACCGGAGCTGGGGAGCGGCCGCCTCCGGGATGATGACCGCCACTTCGCAGTCACCGCGGAGCAGGTTGCCCGGGTTGACGAAATGGTCGTTGACGAGCAGGTTGAAGTCGCCGCCGCCGACGCGATAGTCGAGGTCATGCAACTGCTGCGCCGCCACAGTCCAGAACCCCGTGTTGGACACCGGGCTGCTCACGCAGATGTTCGAGCCGAGCGGCACGTCGGCGAGCGTCTCGTAGGGATCGCCGGCGCGCTTCATCATCGGCGAGCGCTGGAAGTTGTACTTGCCGAACGTCACCGTCTCGATCGACGTCGTCGCCTCGAGCACCGGGATCTCCTGGGTACCCATCGAGACGATGTCTCCATGGCCGCCCGCGAAGTACGTGAACTCATCCCACGTCGTGCTCGTGACGATGCGGATGTTGTTCGCCTCTTCCCACGCCGCCAGTGTGCCGGTGTCCGTCAGGTAGTCCCACACCGGGTCCGGTGCGAACGAGAACCTGATGATGGACGCCGGCTGGTCTTCCGGAACGGCGGGTTCGCCTCCACTGTCGGCGGCAGCGTCCTGTGCGTCCTGGATCGCCTGGTCGGCGGCGGCCTGAGCGGCCGCAGCGTCTTCCTGTGCCTGGTTCGCCGCGTCTATCGCTTCCTGCAGGTCCTCCTGAGTCACGCCCTCCCCGTCGGTCGAGCCGTCCGACCCACAGGCGGCCGCCAAGAGCGTCAACATTGCGAGGAGTATGAGCCAACGCATGCGTCTCATTGTCTTCGTAACCTTCCTCCCGTCGCCGTGCAACATCGCCGATCGTGCGCCATCTCCCCCCGGCGCCCTCCGACGAGGTCTTGAATGCATCATATATCACATATGATTCCCGTGCTGAGGAACGCGTCCAGCGAAGGGGAACCCGCATGCAGGTGACCGTCGCCGGAGTCTCGCTGATACGACCGGCGCAGGACGGGTCGGTGAATCACACCCTGCGGGAGGTCGACTTGGTCGTCTCCGAGGGATCCGTTCACGCCATCGTCGGCCCGAACGGCTGCGGCAAGACATCGCTGCTGCGGGTCATCGCGGGCCTCGAGGAGCCGTCGTCCGGAACGATCTCGTTCACGGGTACTCGCCGCAGAGAGAATCAGGTGGCGTTCATCTTCCAGGACCCGACTCTCCTCCCGTGGTGGAACGTCGAGCGTAACGTCGGCATCGGCGCCGAGTTCAGCGGCAAACCGCGGGCCTGGTACCAGCGGGTGACCCGGTTCCACACAGAACAGTTCGGCCTGAGCGAGTTCCGCCATCGGGCTCCTCGGGCGCTCTCGCGCGGCATGCAGACGAAGGCCTCCATAGCCAGGGCATTCGCGCACGACGCGGACGTCGTCCTGCTCGACGAGCCATTCGTGCACCTCGACGCCATCTCGCGAAGGCTCATGCAGGAGGAGCTGGAGACCCATTGGCAGCTCGAGCCGCGCACATTCATCCTCGTGACCCACGACGTCGAAGAAGCCGTGCTCCTCGCTGACAGGGTCTCCGTGATGTCGCACGCCCCCGGCCGGATGGTCGACACGATCACGGTCGACCTCGCCCGGCCCCGCTCCGGTCGCCAGGCAGAGCCCGGCTTCCGCGCCGCCATCGGACACGTGTGGGAGGCGCTGGGACGCGGAGGAGCCATGTCGTGAGCAGCCGTGCGGGAGCGCACTTCGATCGCAGACCGGGTGCTCGCAGCGGGACGCCGGGCGGAGCGCCTCCTCGCTCGGCGTCACGATCGCAACGGCTCACCGCCACGGTGGGCGCCGGCATCGCCCTCGTGGTCATCTGGCAAGCAGCGGGCACAGGACCCCGTCCGACCCCGGCGCCGGCAGTCGACGTCGACGCACCCGGCGAGATCACGACGGACCTCGTCGCCTGGTCGGGGCCGGCGCCGGCCATCTCGATCAACCCGCGCACGGTGGCGGCCTTCGATGGTGGCTTTGCCGCCGTCGGCGCGACCCCTGCATCGACACCCGGGGTCTGGTGGACGACCGACGGGATCGATTGGCGGGAGGCGGCTCTTCCTGCAATGCCGACCGGGATCGTGGGAGACGGCAAAGGGGTCATCTCATTCCGAGGAGCATCCGGCACCCGCCTGGAACGTGCCGGAGACGCCCTGGCGATCGTCGCCGAGTTCGAGTTGCCGGCCTTCGTGCGGCTCGGCTACGACTCAGCCCGACCGGCCATCACCGTCACCTCGCGCGGCCTGGCGATCCAATCGGTGTACGGCGAGCTGTTCTTCGGCGAGCCGCATGGCGGATTCGCCCAAGCCGTCGAGCGGGGGCAATGGGGGCTGGCGATCGACGACCCGTGGCTGGCCGCCACCGCCCCGCGTTCTCGTCTCCCGTGTCACCCGAGACAGCTGGCATCCAACGACTACGCCCCACTCGTCGAGGCCCCGGCGGGCCTCTACGCCTTCGTGTCGGGGTCACCCGACGCCCCCCATGGCCTCTACCCGGGGTGCAGCCCGCAGCCGTGGTTCTCCGAGTCCGGCCTTGGCTGGGCGCCACTGTCCCCGGTCCCGGTCTTCCCCGAAGAGGCGCACATCTACGACGTGGCGTACCGGGAGGGGGTCTTCGTCGCTGTCGGCGGGATCGGTGACGCCGGAGTCGTCTGGACCTCGGCCGACGCCGTCGAGTGGAGCGCCCTCTCCCCCGGCTCCCTGACCCCCCTGGGAGACTCGTTTCAACCGATCTCGGTGGCTGCCGGCCCTGCAGGATGGATCATCCTCGCCGAGGACACGAGCGGCGACGGGACGCTCGGCTGGGTGTCGATCGACGGCTCGTGCTGGGATCCGCTTCCGGACGAGATCGGCGGGATGCATGCGTCGGTCGGGCGTGACAGGATCCTCGTCGCAGGGAGCGCTGCCCGTCCCGAGCTGTGGGTCGGCGAGGTGCGGCACGTCGCTGCCTCGTGCGAGAGGGGTTGAGGCATGGTCTGCACGCACCTCGACGGGTCGTGACCGCCGAAACAGGGGACGGGATCGAGGGAACCGGTGGCGTCGCTCAGAGGGCGAGGGCACGCCGCAGCCTGGCAACCCTGCCGGCGTGATCCGTGTGGGAGACGGCGGGCAGCGGCTGCGAGTTGGTCACGGGAAGCACCACGAAGTGCGGCCCGGCTGCGGTGAGCAGCCCGCCGACCGCCGCCTCGAACTCCGACAGGGATGCGATCCTGCGCACCGTCCCGCGGCCGGTTGCGCCACCACCCTCCACGCCGCAGGCGACCCCGAGCTTCACGAAGTCGACGCGCTCCGGCAAGGGCTGACCACCCGTGATCTCGTAAGACCTGTTCTCCATGAGGAGGACGATGAGGTTCTCCGGACCGTGGCGGGCGATGGTGACGAGCGAGCCGAGGCTCATCAGCAACCCGCCGTCTCCCTTGAGCACGATGACCCTGCGCTCGGGGCGCGCCAGCGCTAGCCCGAGCCCGAAGTCGGAGGCGTGCCCCATCCCGAACGCCAGGAAGTCGAAATCGAGGTCACTGTCGGAGACGAGGGGCCACTGCAACGTGGTCGTCATCGTCATCACCACGACCTCGTCGGTTCGATGCCTGGCGAGCGCTCGAAGGACGTCCATCCGCTCGATCATGGGAGGAACGGGTACCCGGTGAGGACGGCCGACGGCATCGACGTGGCAGCGGCCGTTCGGTCCATCTCCTCGATCGTCCCGATGTCATCGTCTGACATGAGTGGCACGTACGGGATGCCCCACGCGGCGAGCACCGGCTCGGTGTAGGTGTAGGCCGAATCGATCGGACGGCGGCCGGCCTCCCACCCTTCATGCCCGCGCCAGCCGATCATGAGTCGCAACGGGATGCGAGGACCGAGCCCGCACCCGCGGATTGCGTCCCCGGCTTCCATCAGCCCCGTGTTCTGTATGACGACGATCGGCTTGGCGCCACCAGTCCACAACCCGGCGGCGATGGCGATCGACTCGCCTTCGCGGCACGGGCAGATGACGTCGATCGAGCCGGAAGCGCCGAGAGAGTCGAAGAGCCGGGCGCTCTCGCTGTCGGGGATGACGATGGCGTGGGTGAAGCCGAGCCGCTCCAACTCGAAGACCGTGAGGGCGGCGCTGACCCCCGTCACAGCTCGAGGTCCACATTCAGTCGGGAGGCGGTGCGCTCGAACTGCTGTCGGACCGCGGGCGTGATCGGCACCCCGACCGCTTCGAACAGTCGGCGGGTCATGGCGGCGATCTCCTCTGCCGGGCGGCGAATCGTCCCGTCCGGCACGAAGCCGACTCGACCATCGTCTCGACCTCCTCGGTGCCGCCCGCGGCGGGCGATCGCCGCGCCGTCCGGCGACGAGCAAGGTAGCTTGCACGATCTCGTCGAAGGATGTCGCTTGCGGTCAGGAGCCACGGTGCTCGTCGAATCACTGCTCGCCCAGGGGGTCGACACGCTCTTCGGCATCCCGGGGGTCGACACGCTCGCGATCTACGACGCCTTCCTGGACTACCCGGACATGCGGGTGATCAACGTGCGCCACGAGCAAGCGGCAGTGTTCATGGCAGACGGCTACTACCGGTCGAGCGGTCGCATCGCCGCGGCGCTGACGAGCGGAGGTCCAGGCGCCCTGAACACGGTGACGGCCATGTCGACGGCATTCACCGACAGCTCGGCGGTGCTCCACGTGATGAACGAGAACCCACCCGGGGTGCGCCGCAAGGCCCAGGGCTACTTCCACGACCTGTCCGACCAGTTCGGGATCTTCCGTCCCGTGACAGGCTTCGGCACCCAGGTCATGCTTGCTGCCGAGATTCCGGCCGCCATCGAGCGAGCTGTGTACGCCATGCGCAACCGGCGGCCGAGGCCCGCTGTCGTCGAGATCGCCTCGGAAGCCATCGCCGAGCAAACGAGCGCGCCGGCGGCGGCCCCGGCACGCATCGAGCACCGCATGCCGGATCGGGACGCGGTACGTCGGGCTGCCTCGATCGTGGCGGCGGCGGAGCGCCCCGTCATCTGGTCGGGGGGAGGCGTCATCGCCGCCGAGGCCGCCACCTCCCTGCGACGGCTCGCCGAGTGGACGGGAGCCCCCGTGCTGACGTCGCAAGCAGGGAAAGGGTCCTTCCCGCCGGAGCATCCGCTCTACCTCGGCAACTGGTCGAACGAGCAGCCGGTCCGCGACCTGCTCGCCCGCTCCGACGTCCTCGTGGCAGTCGGGACCCGGTTCTCGTACTTCCCGACCGGGGCGTGGTCCCTGCGCCTCCCGGAGACGATCGTGCAGATCGACATCGACCCGGAGGAGCTCGGACGCAACTACCGGGCGACGATCGGCATCGCAGCCGACGCGGCGATCGGGCTCGATGCGCTCGGCGAGGCGCTCGCCGAGCTCGGATACGGCGGGCGCCCCAGCCGGGCCGACGAGGTCGCGGGCGCCCTGGCACGCATCGCGGCTGCAGTCGGCTCGTCAGATGAGCTGGCGGTGCTCGACCAGATGCGGTCGGCCATCCCGGCGTCGGCTCGCGTGTTCAACGACCCGACGACCATCGCCTTCTGGGCGCGGTCCTCGTGGATGGCCCAGGAGCCGCGAACCTGGTTCGTCCCGTCCGGATTCGGCACGCTCGGGTTCGCGTTGCCTGCCGCCATCGGGGCCAAGGTGGCTACTCCCGAGCATGCCTCGGTGGCGGTGATCGGCGACGCCGGTGTCATGTTCACCATTCAGGACCTGATGACTGCGGTCGAGCACCGCATCCCCGTCATCGTGATGATCTTCAACGACGAGGGGTACGGCGTCGAGCGCCGCCACCAGGACCACCTCTATGGGCGCCGCAGCGGCGTCGACATGATGGCGCCCGACTTCGTGGCGCTCGCCAAAGCCTTCGGCGCCGCCGGCGTGCGCGTCGACGACCTCGCAGACGTCGGCAAGACTGTCGAGTCGGCCCTAGACGCGACAGAGCCTGTCGTGATCGAGATCCCCAACCGCTTTCGCCACCCCGGCTACGGCGCGTGGGCGAGCTACGAGTGAGGTCACTGCGTGACGGCGAGCGGCGCCAGTGCCTCGATCTCCGTCACGACGTCGACCACCGCCGGCCGTCCGGAGGCGAACGCCCTGTCGAGGGCCGGGCCGATCTGGTCCGGCTTCTCCACCCGAATGCCCACGGCGCCGATGTGCTCGGCGAGCGCTGCGAAATCGACATCGGTGAATTCCCACAGCTCCTTGCGGGCCCGCTCCGTCTGCTTGCCTCCGTACGCCCGATCGAATCCGCGCAGCGACTGGTTGCCGGAGTGGTTGTTGTTGACGACGGTCACCGAGGCGATGTTCCACCGAACCGCCGTCTCGATCTCGGCAACGTGGTACCAGAACCCCGAGTCGCCCGTGAAGCAGACAACCGGACGATCGGGAACGCCGCACTTCACTCCGAGCGAGGCCGGGAAGGCCCACCCCAGGTGGCCGGCGGAGCGCACGTAGCTCTGTGTCGTAGCCCGCGTGTCGAAAATGCCCCCCATCCACATTCCGGCGTGGCCGGTGTCGACGACGACGAACACGTCGTCGGGCGCGTGGTCCGTGAGCTCGGCGCACAGCCGCTCCGGGCGGATCGGGACGTCCGCGGAGCCGAGGAGGGGGGAAACCTCGTCGCGCCACCCGTCGACGGCGGCGGCCGCCCGTGCCACCCACCCGGTTCGATCGACGCCCGGATCGGCACCGACCTCGGCGGTCATCAGCCGGAGGACCGACCTGGCGTCCCCGTTGACGGCCACGACCGGCGGGTAGTTGCGGCCGATCACTTCCGGATCGATGTCGATCTGGATGCACGGCGTCCCGATCGGCGGCACCTGCCAGAAGTGCGTCGTCATCCCGGCGGCGCTCGTCCCGACGAAGCACACGAGGTCGGCCTGGTTCACGATGCGGTTGGCCGGCGCCCTGGAATACGTGCCGACGACCCCGAGCGCCAGAGGATGCGTGCCCGGGATCGTGTCCTTGCCGTTGAGGGAGGTGGCCACCGGGATCCGGAGACGCTCCGCGAGGGCGACGAGGTCTGCGGCCGCCAACGAGGCGCGCACCCCGCCGCCCGAGATGATCACGGGCCGATGCGCGGCCCGGAGCTGTGACACTGCGCGCCGCACCACCTCGGCGTCGCCGGGCACCGGCCGGTGGGGGGGCACCGCCGTGTACTCCTGCTCGACGGAGGCGTCCATGTCGGCTTCGTCCAGGTCGACCTGCCCCTCGTTACCGCGGAACTGGAGGTGCACCGGGCCGGGCGCTCCGGTGGTCGCCACCCGGAACGCCTGACGGAGCATGTCGGGGAAGCGCTCCACCGAGTCGACCGTGGCGTTCCACTTGGTCACCTGCTCGAACCCCGGAAGGTCGTCCACCTCCTGGTAGACCCCGCGGAACTTCGTGTGCGGGTCACGGCCACCCGTGAAGGCGATCACCGGCGAATGAGCCAAATGGGCGTCCCGCAGCCCGGCAGCCAGGTTGAGAGCCCCGACGACCTGCGCCATGCAGACGCCCGGCCTTCCCGATGCCCTGGCGTATCCGTCGGCCATGTAGGCGGCGGGCTTCTCACCGTGTGGCCTGACCCTCTTGATGTCGGTGAGCCGCTCGATCTCCGCCATCGTGCGACGGAGAACAGCCGGGACGTGGAAGACGTGGGTCACGCCGTACCCGTCGAGCATGCCCGCCATGACCTCGGCGCCCGTTGCCATCTACACCTCCTCGAAGACCGCATGGCCCTCGGTCGTGACGGTCCCGTCTGCCTTCCTCGCCCACACCTCGACGGTCACGAGCCCACCTGCTGCGTCGACAACGGTGCCACCGCACGTGAGCGTGTCGCCGAGATGAGCCGGCGCGGTGTGGCGATACATGATCGAGGCGAGGCGCCGCGGCCGCATGGCCGCCACGGCTGTCTGCATCAGGTACACGCCCTGGAGGGGTCCGTGGATGAGGAGGCCGGGGTGGCCGTCGTGTTCGGTGGCGAACGGCACGTCGTAGTGGATGCGGTGCACGAGCCAGGCAGCCGCGCTGAACATGAAGAGGTCGGCGGCCGTCGGGGTCCGCTCGACGGGCGGGATCTCGGTGCCCGGGGTCATCGGTAGATGCGGGTGAAGCGCTCTCGCATGACGAGATCACCCTCCTGGTTGTGGAACGTGAACTCGGTCGTCACGAGGGCGAGCGGCCCGGAGCGGCCGTGCTTCTCGGTGAGGTCGACGATGCGCTTGTCGATGGTGATGGCGTCTCCTGCGCAGATGTCGCTGCCGAACTCGATGGCGGTCTCGCCTGCCATGGCGCGTCTGGCCGGAAGCGGGGGCACCTCGGCGGACGACGAGCCGTCCGGCTCGAGGTCACCTGCCAGCGTGGTCGCCTGGACTCGCAGCGTGTACGGGAAGTACACGGGGGCGACGACGTCGCGGTGGCCGGCTGCGACGGCCACTTCGCGATCGAAGTGGATCGGGTCGGTCTCGCCGATCGCCCTGGCGTAGCGGGCGATGTCGGTCCGGCTGACGGTCACGGTGTGCGGAGGGAACGCCTGCTCCGCCCAACGCCTCGCCTCATTCGTGACGAGTGCCACGTCACAGGCCCATCGTCTTGGCGATGATGTTGCGCTGGATGTCGGACGTGCCCGCTCCGATCACGCCGAGCCTGGACTCCCGGTAGTGGCGCTGCAGGTCGTACTCCATCGTGTACCCGTATCCGCCGAGCACCTGGAGCCCCATGTCGGCGACCGACTTGTACGCCTCACAGGCGTACAGCTTCAAGATGGCGGCGTCCCGGGTGGTGGCCGAACCCGTGTCGAGCCGCGAGGCATAGCGGTACACGAGCATCTCGGAGATCTCGGTGAGCATCTGCATCTCGGCAAGACGGTGGCTGACGGCCTGGAACTCCGATATCGGGCGATCGAACTGCTTGCGCTCCTTGGCGTATGCGATCGAGTCGGCCAGCGCCGCCTGGGCTGCCCCCGTTCGAGCCGCCGACAGGCACAGCCGCTCATAGCGCAGGTAGACGCCCAGGTCCGCCCAGCCCTCGTGGAGCCTCCCGAGCATCCTGCTCCTGGGCACCCTCACGTCGTCGAAGAAGACCATGGCGGTCCCGAGCGGCCAATGGCCGAGGGTCTCGATCTCAGTGGCGCTCACGCCGGGCGAGTCCGTGTCGACGACGAAGTTCGTGATGCCGTGGTGCTTCTTGCCATCCGTCGACGTCCTGGTGGCGACCAGGTCGTAGTCGCTCGCCTTGAACCCCGAGGTGAACACCTTCTGGCCGTTGAGCACGAAGTCGTCCCCGTCGGCGACCGCCGACAGGGAGATCGAGGCGGCGTCCGATCCGGCCTGCGGCTCTGTGAGCGAGAAGCAGATCGTCTTCTCACCTGCAGCGATCTGCGGGAGCAGCTCGGCCTTCAGCGCGTCCGATGCGTCACGGCCGATGGCGAGTCCGCCCCACGTGACGGTGCGGAACACCCAGAACGAGAGGTCGAGGAACACCCTGCCGAGCTCGTGGAGCAGGATGGCGACGTCGACCGCACCCCCGCCTGCCCCCCCGTGCTCTTCGGCGATGTTGATCCCGAGCCATCCCTGCTCGCCGAGCTTGTCGTACATCTGGCGCGGCGGGCGGTGCTCCCGATCGCACTCCCGAACGTACTGGCGCGAGATCTCCCGTTCGCAGAAGTCACGGACCGTCGAACGGAACAGATCCTGCTCCTGGGTGAGATCCGTCTCCAAGCGGCCCCCGTGATTGACAGCCTTGATCGCCACAGCATATTGTCGGCGCAGCCAGCAAGCCAGTGTCTCACTAGGCAAGACGGCCGCTCACACGCCGAGACGACCATGGATGGCCATGACGACGCCGAGCATCGACACCGTGCGCGCCCTCGCCAAGCGCCACTCCAATTGGGGTCGCTGGGGCGACGACGACCAGAAGGGGACGCTCAACCTCATCACCCCCGACCACATCGTCGGCGCCGCTCGCCTCGTCCGGCAAGGGAAGGCGATCTCCATGGCACTCCCCTTCGACGACGCCGGCCCACAGACGGGTGGGCTGCGCCGGTTCAATCCCATCCACCTGATGCTCCGTGACGGGGCAGACGTCGTCGCCGGCACGGCCGTTCGCGACTTCTACGGGGGGGTCGACCGGCATTTCAGGGGGACGGACGACCTCGTCATCATGCCGCTGCAATGCGGTACCCAGTGGGACGCCCTCGGCCACGTCGTGTTCGAGGACCACATCTACAACGGCTTCCCGGCGACCGAGGTGACGAGCCTCGGTGCCCTCAAGAACGACGTCACCCAAGGCGCCGGGTCGATGGTCGGACGAGGCGTCCTCCTCGACGTCGCCCGGACCATGGGGGTCGAGTGGCTCGAGCCGGGCCACGCCATCGGAGGCGATGACCTCGACGCCGCCGCCGCCGCCGCAGGAGTCTCCGTCGGGATAGGTGACATCGTGTTCGTCCGCACCGGGGCGATGACCCAGGTGCGTCGCCGCGGTGCGTGGGGGGACTACGCAGGCGGCGAAGCGGCCGGCCTCGGGCTCGACTCGGTCGATTGGATCGCCGAGCGCAGCGTCTCCGCCGTCGCCACGGACACGTGGGGCCTGGAGGTGAGGCCCAACGAGACTCCCGACACGAACCAGCCACTCCACATCGTGCTCATCGTCCACATGGGCCTGTGGCTCGGCGAGATCTTCGACCTCGACCCGATCGCCGCCGACTGCGCCGCCGACGGTGTCTACGAGTTCATGTTCTGCGGGCCTCCGCTGCCTTTCACACGAGCCGTCGGCTCGCCGCTCAACCCGATGGCGATCAAATGAGCCGGGCGTGATGCACCCGATCCGCTCGATGTTGTTCACGCCTGGCCACCGCAGAGACCTCATCGAGAAGGCGATCCGCTCCGGAGCGGACGCCGTCATCGTCGACCTCGAGGACGCGGTGGCGATCGGCGAGAAGTCGAGCGCCAGGGATGGCCTCGCCGACCTCCCCGACTCCACCGTTCCCCTCTTCGTGCGTACGAACGGGCCGGAGACGGCGATGTTCTGGGAAGACGTCGTCGCATGCGGGCTGGCCGGCGTCGCCGGCATCGTCATCCCGAAGGCGGAGCACGCCGAGCTGCTCACGGCCGTGGACGGCGCCCTGCGCGCCATCGAGATGACGAGCGGGCACGAGGTCGGCTCGATCGTCGTGGTCCCCCTCATCGAGAGCGCCATCGGCGTGCGCAACACGTACGACATGATGCTGGCGGCCGACCGGGTCACCACCGTCATGTTCGGAGGTGGCGAGCAGGGCGACCTCGTCGCCGACTTGGGAGTCGAGTGGACCCCTGAGGGGACGGGGCTCCACCACGCCCGGGCAAGGGTCCTGCTCGAGGCGAGGGCCGCCGGAGTGACCGACCCCATCGACGCCGTGTTCATGGACTTCAGGAACCTCGAAGCCCTCGACGTCGAGGCGCAGCTCGTCCGCAGGCTCGGCTATGTCGGGAAAGTCGCGATCCATCCGGCCCAGGTCCCGGTGATCAACGAGGTGTTCACGCCTTCCGCCGCCGAGGTCGCCCACCACCGCCGCATCATCGAAGAGTTCGAGAGAGCCCTCGCCTCGGGATCGGCGTCGATCGCAGTCGACGGGAAGATGGTCGACTACGCCGTAGCTCGAGTAGCCCGTGCCGTGCTGGCGCGTGCCGAGCTGGCCGAGCACGCTGCCGCCCGAGCCGAAGGAGCGTCGTGATGGCGAGCACGTCGAATCGCACCAGGTACATCGATGGCGGGGTCGGCGTCGCCGTCATCGGCTCCGGCTCGATCGGGACGCTACGCGCCCAGATCGCCCACCGCCACCCTTCGGTCGACTTCATCGGGGTGTGCGACGTCGTCGACGAGAGGGCGCGGCGTCTCGGCGAGGCCTGCTCGGCCGATGCCGTGACGCACGATGCCCGAGAGTTGATCGAGAGGGACGAGGTCGACTGCGTGATCGTCGCTTCGACCGAGGACAGCCACTTCGAGCCCGCCATGGCGGCGATCCAGGCAGGCAAGCACCTCCTCATCGAGAAGCCGTTCACCATCCTGCCGAGCGAGGGTGAGAAACTGCTCGCGGCGGCCGACGAATACGGCGTGTACGTGTACACGGGGTTCACCCAGCGCTTCAGGCGGCGCTACCTGGCCATCAAGGAGCACGTGAACCAGGGGTATGTCGGGGATGTGACGAGCGCCAAGGCGACGATCTACCTCACCCAGGCAGTGGCCCGCTCGGTGATCTCGAGGGCGGGCACGACGACGCCTTCGATCAACACCATGACCTACCTCTTCGACCTGCTCATCTGGTATTTGGGCGGCGCCAAGCCGGTATCGGCATACGCGGCGGGCGGCAAGGGCGCCATCCACGAGGAGTACGGGTCGCTCGACTCGACGTGGTGCGTGCTGACCTTCGACGGCGGAGCCGTCGCCAACCTCGGCGTGAGCTGGGAGCTGCCGGAGTTCTGGCCGGCATATGTCGCCTCGATGGACTTCGAGCTGTTCGGCAGAGAGGGTGTCATCAGCGTCAAGGACGACCACCGCGACATTCTCATGGCGTCCCGCAAGCCCGTCCCGGCTCCGTACACGCCACACGTCACCATGAACGTGGCGATGCTCGGCTCGTACATGCCGGGCGACTGGGCGCTCGGCGAGCATTTCGGCGCCATGCAGGAGGAGACCCATGCCTTCGTCAACAGCGTCGGCCAGCGCAGGCAGGACCCGATCTTGGCGACGGGTCGCCAAGGCCTCGACGTGCTGGCGGTCTCGCGAGCCGTCGACCAGTCGGCGACGACCGGTGAGGTCGTTGCGATCACCTGGGGGATGTGACCGTTGGCGGGCATGCTCGAAGGCGTGACGATCCTCGAGCTCGGGCAGGTGATCGCCGGCACGTTCGGTGGGGTCATCCTCGCCGATCTGGGCGCTGAGGTCATCAAGATCGAGCCCCCGCGCGGCGACACGGCGCGCAACGCCGGCATCGCGCCGCTCGGAGGCGAAAGCGCCATCCATCTCTTCATGAACAGGGGCAAGAAGAGCGTGGTCCTCGACCTCAAAGACGAGCAGGGCCTCGAGGTGTTCTACCGGCTCGTGGCGTCGGCGGACGTCGTGGTCGACAACTTCCGTCCCGGTGTCATGGCTCGCCTCGGCATCGACCACGAGAGCCTGGTGCGTCACAACCCGCAGGTCATCACCGTGAGCGTCACCGGGTTCGGCGAGACGGGCCCCCTCAAGGACAAGGCGGCGTTCGATCTCGTCGTCCAGGCGTACAGCGGCCACATGGACATCACGGGCGAGGCGGGAGGATCGCCCGCCCGCGCCGGAGTCCCTCTCGCCGATCTGAGCGGAGGCATCTACTGCTGCATCGCAGTCCTCGCCGCCCTCGTCGGACGGTCGCTCCACGGCGAGGGGCGCCACGCAGACGTGGCGATGCTCGACGCCATGATCCACCTGCTGGCTTACGACGCCCTCGATCACCTGACGACCGGCGCCAGCGTCGAGCGGCAGGGCTCCGGACATGCCCATATCGTCCCTTGGCAGGCGTTCGCGGCCAGCGATGGACATGTCGTGGTGGCCGCCCGCGACGAGAAGTTCTGGCAGAACCTCTGTGGCGCCCTCGGGAAACCGGAGCTCAAGTCGGACCCGCGCAGCATCGACAACGCCGCTCGCGTCGCCAATCGGGACTGGCTCGTGCCCGTGCTCGAGGAGGCGTTCGCGGCGAGAACGCGAGACGAGTGGATCGCCATCCTCGACGAGAACGACATTCCGTCCGCGCCCGTCAACGACCTCGCCTCTCTCTTCTCCGACCCGCACGTCGAGCAGCGCGGCATGATCAAGAGCTACGAGCACCCGACGATCGGGAAGGTGACGTTCCAGCCGAGCCCCGTGAAGTTCAGCGGCTGGGAGCTGCCGAATCGGCCGGCCCCGATGCTCGGGGAGCACACCGACCAGGTCCTCCTGGAGAGGGCAGGGATCGCCGAGGGGGATCTTGCGGCTCTCGTCGAGCGCGGCGTCGCCGTCACGTGGCGGCGGGGGTGATCGAACAGACGAGCTCTCCCTCCACCGGAGCGCCGGAGCGCGTCGTCGGACCTGTCGCCGCCCTCGTGGTCGCCACCGTTTCGATCGCCCTGGCTGCGCTGCCGGTGTTCCTCCTGGGGGCACTTGCCGTGTTCATCCGCGCCGAGCTCGGGTTCGGCGAGGCGGCCCTCGGGGTCTCCGCCTCGCTGTACTACCTGACGTCTGCGCTCTCCTCGGTCCCGGGAGGCCGGCTGACCACGCGGGTTGGAGTGAGAAACAGCATCGCTCTGGCGGCTGTGGGGAGCACGGTTGCGCTGTTCGGGGTCGCCGTCCTCGGACGAAGCTGGCTGGTTCTCACCGGATTCATGATGGTCGCAGGGGCTGTGAACGGCGTCGCCCTTCCTGCGTCGAACGTGGCGCTGGCGCGCCGCGTCCCCGCCAGGCACCAGGGCGTCTCGTTCGGGCTGAAGCAGTCGGCCGGACCGATCGCGACGCTCCTGGCAGGAGCGTCGGTGCCGGCGCTCGGCGCGACGGTCGGATGGCGATGGGCGTTCGTGTTGGCGGGGCTCATCGCACTGCCCCTCGTATTCGTGGGCCGCGGTCTCGGCAGGCGATCGGGCAAGGCGACGAAGGCGAGAAGCGGCCGGCTGCCGACGGCTGCTCTCGTGGCGCTCGCCGTCGCCGCCGCCCTCGCTGTGGTGGGCGGCAGCTCGCTGGCGGCGTTCTATGTCGAGTCCGCAGTCGCATCGGGGAGGTCGCCGGCTGTGGCGGGCACGCTGCTGGCGGGCGGGAGCGTCCTCGGGATCGGTGCCCGCATCGCCTGGGGATGGCTCAGCGGTGTGCGCCACGCGTGGCACGTCTCGATGATCGTCTGGATGCTCGTGATCGGCAGCCTCGGTTTCGCGGCACTCGGACGGGCCGGCTCCGTCTCATCGCTCGCCATCGCCACCGTCCTCGTGTTCGGGTTCGGGTGGGCCTGGCCGGGCATCTTCAACTTCGCCATCGTCTCGCGGACCCCGGAGGCTCCCGCCGTCGCCTCGGGGATCGTGGCAACCGGCACGTACGCAGGGGGCACCGTGGGCCCCGTGATGTTCGGGGCACTCGTCGAGTGGCGCTCGTACGAGGTCGCCTGGCTGGCGGTCGCCGGCTCGATGCTGGCGGCCGCGGTGCTCATGCGGACCGGGGGACGCATGCTCGAGCGATCAAGAGGACACGTGAGATGAGCCCCCTTCTCGACCGCCTCCTCCGCCCGCGGTCGATCGCCATCGTGGGGCTCTCAGCCGACGAGGCGAAGCACGGCGCCAGAGTGCTGGCGAACCTCGGCAAGCTCGGCTTCCAGGGCACCGTCACCGGAGTCAACCCGCGACTTCCGGCCATCCCCGGCGTCGAGGTCGTCGCGTCGATCGCCGATCTAGCCACCGCTCCCGACGTCGCAGTCATCGCGATCCCGGCGTCACGGGTGCCCAGCGCCGTCGAGGAGGCAGGCGCAGCCGGAGCCTCATTCGCGGTCGTCTTCTCGGGCGGGTTCTCGGAGACGGGACCTCCAGGCGCCGAGCTCGAGGAACGGCTGCGGGCCGCAGCGGCGAGCACCGGGATCCGGGTTGTCGGCCCCAACTCGGGAGGAGTCATCGCACCCGCCGACGGAGTCGCCATGAGCTTTCTCACGTGCCTCGACCGCCCCGCCGACCAGATCAGGCCGGGCCCCGTCGGGCTGGTGACCCAGAGTGGCGGCACGGGCAGCTACGTGCACAACCTGGCGGCGGAGCGCGGTGGTGGGCTGGCGATCTCGATCTCGACCGGGAACGAGACCGACCTCGACGTCGCAGACGGGATCGCGGCACTCGTCGCCAGACCCGACGTCGGCGCCGTCGCAGTCGTCCTCGAGACGGTGCGCCGAGGCGAGCCGTTCCTGGACGCCGTGCGCGCTGCCGTAGCTGCCGGAAAGCCGGTCGTCGTCAACAGGATCGGGACGACTGCCCGCGGCAGGGCGATGATGCGCACCCACACCGGGGCGATGGCGACGAAGGAGCGGGTCATCGAGGAGGTGTGCATCTCCGTCGGCGCAACCCTCGTCGAGACGCCCGCCGAGATGCTCGACGTCGCAGAGATCATGGCGCGCACTCCGCAGCCGGCGGGCGATCGGACCGCCGTCGTCTCCCACTCAGGAGGGATCGCCATCCTCCTAGGCGATCTCGCCGAGCGGCACGGTCTCAGGCTCGACCCGCCGAGTGCCTCGCTCGCCGCCCGGCTGGAACCGCTCCTCGAACAGGCCCGCCCGTCCAATCCGCTCGACATGGGGGGCATCATCGGAGGCCCGGGACGGTTCGCCGAGACCGTGGGAGCTTTCGGTGCCTCGGGTGAGTACGACCTGACGCTCGCCGTGACGTCGGCGCACCCTCCGTCCCACACCCGGTTGCGGGTCTCCGGTCTTCTCGGGCTCCCGGACCATCCGCCGATCGTGCACCTGTGGATGGCCGGCGACCTCGGCGCCGAGGGCCTCGCCGACCTGCGGTACGCCGACGTGCCGGTCACCGAAGAGCCGCGAGCCGCCATCATCGCGCTCGCCGGCATGATGTCGCGGCGCGCCGCGACAGAGGAGGATCACGTCCTCGTCGAGGTGTCCCCGTCGTCGCCGCCCGGGCAGATGACGGAGCGCCAGGCGAAGGACCTCGTCGCCGCGTGGGGCATCCCGGTCGTCGAGGGAAGGCTGGCGTCGTCGGAGGAGGAGACGGTCTCCGCCGCGGCGGCCATCGGCTACCCGGTCGTGGTGAAGCTCAGCTCACCCGACGTGACCCACAAGGAAGCGATCGGAGGCGTCCGCACCGCCGTCGGCGACGAGCACGCCGTTCGCCTCGCCCATCGGGCGATCCTCGTCTCAGCAGCCAGTCGTGCGCCGGATGCCGTCGTCGACGGAGTCCTCGTGGAGCGTGAGGTCAGGGGACTCGAGCTGATCGTCGGCGCCCTTCGCGACGAGACGTTCGGGCCCGTGGTGCTCGTCGGCTTCGGCGGGACCCTCGCAGAGGCCGTTTCGACGGTAGCCATGGCGCCAGCTCCGCTCGGTTTCGGTCGGGCGGGCTCGTTGGTCACCCGCTCCCCGGTGGCCGCTGCCGTGGCACGGCTTGGAACCGAGGGGGCGGCCGAATCATTGGCGACGGTCGTCGCTCGACTCGGTGCGGGCCTGGTGGCGACGCCCGTGATCGACGAGGTCGAGCTCAATCCGCTCGTTTGGGACGGCCGCGGGTGGCTGGCGCTCGACGCCGCTGCCATCCCGGGCAGTGGATGATCATGTGCCGCCGGGCTCGGTCACGTGGCGATCCGTGACACGAGGAATCCGAGGCGACCGGAGAGAACCGAAGCGGAGTCGCGCACCCCGGCTCCGATGAGGTCCTCGTCGCGGCCCTCCATGCGGCTCAGCGGGCTGGTGAACACCACAGAGCCCTGGCATGCCCCGGTGTGATCGAAGAACGGCGATGCGATGGCGAGGCCGCCCTCGACACGCTCCTGATGGCTCACCGACCAGCCGCGCTCCCGGTCGGCGCGGGCCATCTCGAGCAGCTCGGCGGGGTCGGTGATCGTCCACTCGGTGAGCGGGTACGGCGGAGCGGAGGACAGCAGCGATGCGGCCTCGTCGTCCGGCAAGCCGGCGATGATCGCCCTGCCGGCGGCGCCTGCATGCAACGGAACCGGGCGGCCCAGCTCGACGACGTAGCGGAGGGGCTTGGTGGCCTGTTTTTCGTACAGGAAGACCACCGACTCGCCCCGCCGCATGCAGACGTAGCAGGCCTCGTCGAAGCGAGCCACGAGGTCGGCGAGCACGGCATTGACGGCATTCGGGAGGGTGTCGAGCGAGCCGAGCATGCGCGACAGCATGAAGAGGCGGGGTCCGGCGATGTACCCCGAAGAGACCCGCTCGAGCACGTCGATGTCCTCGAGTTGCTGCATGATGCGTCCAACCGCGCTGCGGTCGACGCCGGTGGCTCGCGCCAGGGCGCGCGGGCCGACGGGCTCGCCCTCATCCACGAGCGCCTCGAGCACGGCGATGATCCGTTCGAGGAGGTTCTGCGCCGGCCGGTCTGCCGTTTCCTGATCGTCCAGAGTCCCTCGCCTCATCGGATCGTCATCGATGGTATTGGGTCACGCGCCGGTCGGCGTTCGCATGAAGCTCTCGGCGTTGCGATGCCGCACGCCCTCGAGATCGTCGTCCGCCGGACCGAGCGCCTCGACCGCGCCGACCGGGATCCTCCAACGAGCGGTGACCGGCCTCAGCATGCCCCCGTCGCCCCCATGACGTAGCTCAGGAAGGTGTAGTAGCCGGCGAGGGCGCTCAACTCGACGACACCCGTCTCGCCGATCGCCGAGGCGGCCGCGGCGTACGTCGCGTCGGAGACGGCGGCTCCGGCGCACAGCTCGGTGACGAAGTCGACGATCACCCGTTCCGACTCGTCCAGGCTGCCGGCTCCGCTGCGGACCGCCCCGATCGCAGCTTCCCGGACGCCGGCGGACCTGGCGAGATCGACGTGGCTGTCCCATTCGAAGGCGCATCCGTGACTGGCGGCCACGGTGAGGATGGCGAGCTCCCGGTCGTGGTCGCGCAATGTCCCCTCGAAACGGATGACGTGTCCCAACTCGGCTGCCGGGCGAGCAAGCGCCGGGACGTGGAGGAGCACCTCGTACGGCCTGATCATCTTCCCGCGGCTGGCGACGATCCAGTCGAAGGCCTCGGCCTGCGGTCCATCGGGCACCGGGCGGTTCGTGACGAGCGGCAGACGTGCCATCAGCGCGGGATCCCGAAGAGCCTGGCGGCGTTGCCGCCGACGATCAGGTCGCGCTGGCGCTCGGTGAGCCGGGCGCCCGCCAGAAAACCGAGCGGATCGGTCGGACCCATGTCGAACGGGTAGTCGGTTCCCATGAGGACGTGGTCCTCCCCGAACTCGGCCACCAGGTACTCCACCATCTCCGGCTTGAACACCGTGGTGTCGAAGTTGAGGAGGTGGAGGTATTCGCTCGGGGGCCGGCTGATGTGCTTGCGCAGCTCGGGGCGCACTCCGTAGGCGTGGTCGGTCCTGGCGAAATAGAACGGCAGGTAGCCGCCGCCGTGGACGACCACCATCCTCAGGTCGGGATGGCGCTCCCAGACGCCGCCGAGGATCATCCGGGAGACCGCAACCGTCGAGGCCAGAGGCATGCAGATCACGTTGACGAGGTAGTAGTCGTCCATCCGCTGCCCATGCGTGAAGCCCATCGGATGGAGGATCACCGTCATGCCGAGCTCGCACGCCCTGTCCCAGATCTGGTCGAAGCGACGCTCGTCGTAGTCGGCCCCGTTGACGTCGCCGTTGATCTCGAAGCCGTTGAACCCGTACGTCTCCTTGGCCTCGACCATCACCTCGACTGCAACGTCCGGGTGCTCCATCGGGAGGTTGGCGACCGCGACGAACCGGTCGGGGAACTCGGAGACGACCTCGGCGAATCGCTCGTGTTGGAGGTGGACCGCCCGACGACCGTTCTCTGGGTCGAGCCAGTAGAAGTACTGCGGGGGCGCCACGGAGAGGACCTGCATGTCGACGCCCTGCTTGTCCATGTCCTCGATGCGCGCCTCCGGCTCCTCGAACTTGTGCGCCATCGCCGCCCTCAGCTCTTCGTTGTATCGCCTGCTCTCGGCGGGCGAGAAGAACGTCCGGGGATCCATCTCGGGCTGGAAGAACGGTTTGGCGAGTGCCCCAGCCTCGGGAACGACCAGGTGCGTGTGGACGTCGATGGTCTTGGCGGGAGGCCTCTGCGCCGTCGTCGGCTCCCACCTGGGGGCGAGCTCCTGCCACCACTCACCACTCATGCGCCCTCCTCGCCGTCGTGGTGTGCCTGGGTTATGCCCGCCGCCGCCAGACGAGCCAACTCGTACTCGTCGATCCCGAGCACCTCGCCGAGCACCTCGCTCGTGTGCTCGCCCAGGGTGGGCGGCGGGCGGCGGATCGTCGGCGGTGTGCCGAAGAGCGAGAAGGGGATGCCGGTCATCGGCAGCGTCCCGACGAGCGGATGCGTTACCTCCGTGACCATGCCCGCGACGCGCGCCTGCTCCGAGGCGAGCGCCTCCGAAACCAGGTTGATCGGACCGGACGGTATCCCGGCTGCCTCGAGGAGCACCACCCATTCCGCCCTCGTCCTCGTGGCGACGACCCCGGCGATCAGAGCGTCGATCTCGGCCCGGTTGGCGACGCGGTCCCGGTTGCGGGCGAATCGCGGATCGTGCGCCCAATCGGGCCGGCCGGCGACGGCCGAGAATCTGGCGAACTGGGCGTCGTTTCCGACGGCGAGCGCCAACTCCCCGTCGGCCGCCGCATACGTCCTGTACGGGACGATGTTGGGATGGCCGTTGCCGTGACGGGCCGCCTCGGCGCCCGACACGAGGTGATTGGCGGCGACGTTGGCGAGCATCTGTATGCCCGTGTCGTGCAGGGACACCTCGGTCCGCTGGCCCTTCCCGGTCACGTCTCTGGCATGGAGCGCCCCGAGGATCGCGATCGACGCCAGCATGCCGGTGCAGATGTCGACGATGGCGACGCCGAGCTTCATGGACTCGCCTCCCGGCTCTCCGGTGATCGCCATGAGCCCGGTCTCGGCCTGAAGGATGAAGTCGTAGCCGGGCATCCCCGATTTCGGTCCCGTGGAGCCGTACCCGCTGATCGTGCAGCGCACTGCCCGCGGCGCAACCTGTTCGAAGAAGGCGTCGTCGAGTCCCCAACGCTCGAGCGTGCCCGCTTTGAAGTTGTCCACGACGACGTCGGCGCCCGCCGCCAGCCGGCGCAGGATCACGATGCCTTCCTCGCCTCCGAGGTCGAGCGTCACGCTGCGCTTGTTCCGGTTGACACCCAGGAAGTAGGCGGACTCCCCCGCGGCGAACGGCGGCCCCCACGATCGGGTGTCGTCGCCGCCGTCCGGGCGCTCGATCTTCACGACGTCGGCCCCCATGTCACCGAGCCACATCGTGCACAGCGGACCGGCGAGCACCCGGGTCAGGTCGAGCACGCGCAGGTCGGCAAGGGCCGTCATCCGGTCAGGCCTCCCTCGCAGCCGCCGACCGCTTCGACTGGTTGCGGCCCTCGGCGAAGTCGTCGAGATAGGTCGCCAGGGCGGCCTTGCTCCTGACCCGGAACTGATGGAAGTCCGGGGGACGCTTCTCCAGGAAGGCGTTCATGCCTTCGAGGGACTCCTCGCTTCCCCAGATGTTGGCAAGCAACTCCATGCCGTGCTGCCACGACGGGTACAACCCATCCGAGTCGAAGTTGAGCGACACCTTCGTCGCCCTGATCGTCTGCGAGCTGTAGCCGCGGATCTGCGACACGATCTCCTCGACACGCTCGACGAGGCGCTCCGTCGGGACGGCCTCGTTGGCGAGCCCGATCTGAGCCGCCTCGGCGCCCGTGTACCGTTTGCAGAGGAAGATCATCCCCTTGGCGCGCCGCTCGCCGATCAGCTTGCCGATGTACTGAGTGGCCCCGACGGTGGGGCAGGCGCCAACCATGGCGCCGGTCTGACCGAAGACCGCGTCCTCGGCGGTGATCACGAGATCGCACCAGAGCATCAACTCGTGGCCTCCGCCGACGCATGCGCCTTCGACCATGGCGATGACGGGGATCGGAAGGTTGCGGCAGGTCATGGCGACCATCTGCATGCGGTCGTTCCACATCGCCGAGTTCGCCTTGTTGAGCCTCATCATGGCGTGGAAGTCACCGCCGGCCGAGAAGTGGCCGGCTACCCCGTAGACCACCACGGCGACGATGGTCGGATCCTCCCGGGTCCGGTTGAGTGCGTCTGCGATCTCGTCGAGTGTCTGCTCCCTGAAGGCGTTGCGCACCTCGGGCCGGTTGATACCGATCCACGCCGCGTCGTTGCGCACCTCGTACACGATCTCGCGATATGCGATCTCCCGTCCGGCCATCGCCGTCCTCCTCATGCCGTCATCGGCGCCGAAACCTGCCCTCCGGCGATCCTACGGGAGACCGCTCGGAGCGTGCCGAGCAGACGGTTTTGCCAGGTCCGGAGCGAATGCTGTTCCCATGATCGGAGCGATCCTGGAGGCGGCGCGTGTGGGCCAACCCCATCACTCGTGGCGGCCGATCCCTGCTCTGCGCCGCATGACCTCCATCACAGACGAGTTGTCGGCGTCCGAGAGGCCACCATCCTCGGCGTCGACGAGCGCCCGACGCACCGCGTCGGCGAGCACGTGGGACGCCCCGACGGACTCGGCGAACCCGTTGATGAGCCGCGAGTCCTTGTGGCTCTGCCGCACGCGAGACGACGGCGGGTAGTGGTCGGCGGCGACCATGCGGTCTCCCCAGATGTCCATCGCCTTGGAGTACGCCGCCGAGTCGCGCAGGATGAGCAGCATCTCCTCCAGGTCGACTCCCGCCTTCTCGGCAACCGTGAGCCCTTCGGCGACCGCGGCTCTGTTGATGGACAGCACGTGGTTGACGATCAGCTTGGCGATGGCGCCCGACCCGACCGGCCCGACGTGGTAGACGGCCCGCCCGAGCGGCCGCAGCAGCGTGGTGGCCACCGCCACCGCCTCCTGCGAGCCGCCCGCCATGAAGATGACGTCCCTGACCGCCGCCTGGGCGGCATTGCCGGAGATGGTGGCGTCGACGAAGTCGGCGCCCGCCTCCGCAAGCGCCCGCCATGCGGCAACGGCATCGTCGGGCTCGCCGGTGGTCGTGTCGACCACGAGGAGGCCGTCGCGGGTCGAGGACGCGATCTCATGCACCACCTCGAGCATGACCGAGCTGTTCGGGAGGGACAGCAGCGCCACCTCCACACCGGCGACCGCCTCCGCAACGGAGGAGGCGACGACGCCACCGCGCCCCGCGTGCTCGCCGGCGCGCTCGGCCTCGGGATCGAACCCGACCACTGCGTGGCCGTCTGCGAGGAGATGCCGTGCCAGCGTCCCACCCATCAACCCGAGCCCGATGACTGCGAGATCCATGCTCAGAAACGGTAGAAGGCGGCGGGGTTGTCGACGGCGATGGCAGCCCGCAGCGACTCGTCCGCGACCCACCCGCCGAATGCGTCCACCAGGTCGCCGTCGTTCGGGTTCGCCTCGTACTTGTTGGGGTGCGGCCAGTCGGTTCCCCACATCACCCTGTCGGACGCCGCCTCGATGAGGGCGTGCGCCATCGGGGCGACGTCGTCGTACGGCGGCAGGTCGGTGGCGCTCACCCTGTTTGCCCCGGAGATCTTGATCCAGGTGTTGCCGCGGCGCACCAGCTCGAGCAGGACCTGGAACCCGGGTGCGGCGACACCGGCGGCCGCCTTCTGGTACGCGAAATGGCCGATCGACATCGGAACGGGAAGCCGGGTGAAGACCGGCATCAGCTCGACGATGGCCTCGCCGGGAAAGAGGAATTCGACATGCCAGCCGAGCTCACCGACCCTCTCGGCCAGCCTCGGTACGTCACCGATCTCGATCGGCATGCCTCCGGCGTTGTCCATGTTGAGCCTCACGCCGCGAGCCCCACGCTTCTCGAGCGCAGCCAGCTCGACGTCCGGCACGTCGAGGGAGACTGCCACCACGGCGCGCGCCCGACCGGGCGTCTCGTGATTGAGCGCATCGGCGGCATCGAGGATGGCGGCGTTGTCCGTGCCGTAGACGGACGGCTGCGTGAGCACGACCCGGTCGATGCCGAGCGTCGCGTGGAGATGTCCCAAGTCGTCGAGCGTCGAGTCCGGCGGGTCGTATCCCCTGGCAGCGGTCATCGGGTACCGGCGGTCGAACACGTGCACGTGGCTATCGATCGACCCGGCGGGAAGCACCGTCTGTGGGCGGCGCGGGTTGCGGTCTGGTGGGAGGCAGGCTCTCATCCGCAGATCGTATATCATGCAATATCGGAAGGCGGCGGCGAGAAGGGAGGACCTTCGCTCGGGCGCAGCCTGTTCCACGGGGAAGGAGTCCTGGGTTGACGAGAGCGAAGAGATCCGATGGTCCGGTCATCGACATCCACTGTCACCGGGAATGCGTGCCGGCAACCGAGATCATGGAGGCCGAGGAGGCACGTCTCGGCCGGGTGAGGCTCCAGTACGGCTCGGAGCTCACCAGGGAGGTGAACCGCAAGCAGCTCGAGCAGATCCGCCCGAAGATGGAGAGCCTCGAGCACCGGCTGGCCGACATGGACGCCATGGGCGTCGACGTGCAAGCGGTCGCAGTGGCGGTGTATCAGTACTACTACTGGGCGGACGCCGAGATCGGCGCCAAGGTCGCCAGAGTCGTCAACGACGAGTTGGCTGAGGCGACCGCCAAATACCCAGATCGCCTCCTCCCCCTCGGCTCCGTCCCTCTCCAGGACGCCGACGCCGCCATCGCAGAGCTGCGCTACTGCGCCGATGAGCTGGGGTTTCGCGGCCTCGAGATCAACAGCAACGTCAACGGCTCCGAGATCTCGGACGCCAGGCTCGACCCGTTCTGGGCCGAGGTCGAGCGGCTCGGCTCCGTCGTGGTCGTCCACACGAACGGACACACCGAGCGGGCCCGCCTCCAGGAGCACAATTTCCTCAACATCCTGGGCCACGCCTTCGAGACGACGCTGGCGACGGCGGGGCTGATCTTCGACGGCGTCATGGAGCGCCATCCCGGGTTGAAGATCGTGATGGTGCACGGCGGCGGCTACCTGGCTTCCTACGCAGGGAGAATCGACCACGCCTGGCGCGCCCGGCAAGACGTGCGGGCCGGCGTCCCCAATCCGCCCGGCACCTACCTGCGCAAGTTCTACTTCGACACCATGGTGTTCGATCCTGATCAGGTGAGATTCCTCGTCGACAAGTACGGTGCCGACCACGTGATGCTGGGCACCGACTACCCGTTCGACATGGGCGAGGACGACCCGCTCGGGCTCCTCGGCCGGGTCCCGGGGCTCGGCCAGGAACAGATCGACCTCATCGCGGGCGGCAACGCAGCCCGCTTGCTCGGGATCGTCTAGGCCAAGGAGGGTGTGAACGGCATGGCCGGCATAGGGCTCGCCGTGATCGGGTGCGGCACGATCGGGCGCGTCCGCGCCGTGCTGGCACGTGAGCACCCGAACATCGCCTGGCTCGGCCTGTGCGACACGCACGAGCCGACTGCCAAGCGGCTCGCCGCCGACACCGGAGCCGACTTCGTCACCACCGACGTCGCCGACCTGCTGGCACAGCCGCAGGTGACTGCCGTGATCGTCGCCACGACCGAGAACGATCACGTCGACCCGATCCTCCAGTCGGTCGCGCACGGGTTTCCGCTGTTCATCGAGAAGCCGCTGGCGACGGATCCGGTCGAGTCTGCAAGGGTGCTCGCCGCCATCGAGGAGGCCGGCGTCGACGCCGTGGTCGGGTACACGCAGCGATTCAGGCGGAGATTCCTCACCGTCAAGCAGCGCCTCCGCGACGGGCAGATCGGCGACGTCACCAGCGTCGTGACCAGGGCGTTCATGAATCGCATGGTCCCCTATGCCACGCTCCAGAAGACCGAGGATCGGACAAACCTGACCCCAATGGTCGTCTCAGGCACCCACGCACTCGACATGTGCATGTGGCTGATGGAGGGCAAGACGCCCATCGAGGTGTACGCCCGCTCCGTCGATGCCGTCCTCGGAGAGTGGGGTACGAAGGACGGCACATTCGGAGTCGTCACGATGGACGATGGGGCGGTCTTCTCCATGAGCATCAACTGGGCGCTGCCCGAGGTCTGGCCGGGCGCCGTCTACGGCCTCGAGATCGGCATCGTCGGAACGAAGGGGGTCATCGACATCGAGGACACCCACCGCGACGTGATCATCGCCTCCGAGGTCGCCCAAGGCGCCGGGTACAGGAGTCGCGGGTTCGACGCGGCTGCCCCGCGCCATGTCGACTTCGTCGGCTCGTATCCTCCGGGCGACGTGTCGGACGGGATGCTGTGGGGCCCCATGCGTGAGGAGACGCTCACCTGGTACAACCGGCTGGCGAAGGGGTTCAAGACCCCGCACGCCACCGCCCGCGACGGTCACAACAACCTCATGCTCACGATGGCGATGGACTATTCGGCTCGGAGGGGTGAAGCGGTCGTGCTCCCGATCGAGCCTGATGCACTGCTCCAGCGGAGGGACGATCGATGACCCAGGTCAACGTCGGCATCATCGGCACCGGATGGTGCGGCGGCATCCGCGCCGTGGCGTGCGCCAACAGCGCCCTGGTCGACGAGCTCCACATCGCGGAGACCAGGCCCGATCGACTCGACGAGGTCAAGGCGCTCACCCACCCGGTCTCGGCCACCGCCAATTGGGAGGAGCTGGTCGCCAATGAGGCGATCGACATCATCATGGTGTCCGCCACCCCCGAGACGCTCCACTATCCGATGACGAAGGCGGCCCTCGAGGCGGGCAAGCACGTGTTGCTCGAGAAGCCGATGGCACTCACGCTCGACGAGGCCGACGACCTCGTGGAGACGTCCGAGTCGCGTGGGCTCAAGCTGACGATCGGCTACTCGCAGCGCTTCAGCGCCAAGCAGGCGATGATCAAGCGAAGCCTGATGGAGGGCACCCTCGGTGAGCCGGTCAGCGTCCTCGTGAGCCGGCACATCACCCGATCCCTCGGTGCCAAGATCGGGGGCCGCATCAAGTTGTCGCCGGCAGCCATGGAGGCGACCCACGACATCGACTTCGCCTTGTGGTGCCTGCAGCCCCGGCGTCCCGTGCGGGTCTACTCGCAATCGGCGTACGGGGTGCGGGCTCCGATCCACGGGCTCGCAGACACGCAGATGAGCGTCATCACGATGGACGACGGCGTGGTGGTCACGGTCCAGGCAGGCATGTCGCTGCCCCCCGGCTATCCGAACGCCTGCACGACGTGGATCGAGTTCATCGGCACGGACGGTGCCATCATCGCCGACGACAGCCACCGGGACGTCGTCCTCAACACTGTCGAGAACGGCGTCGTGTTCCCGCTGTCGACGATGCCGGGCGAGTACGTCGACCACGTTTACGCCGGTCCGATGGAGCGCGAGACGATCCACTTCGTCGAGGCGGTCGCCTTCGACCGTCCCGTCATGGTCGAGCCGCGCCTCGCCCGGACCACGATGGAGGTCTACATGGCCGCCGACCTCTCTGCCGCGAGCGGCGAGGTCGTCGAGTTGCCACTCTCGCAGGAGGCGGCCGCCCAGGCGGTCGCCGCCTCGATGAACGGCTGATCCGGGCTCCTTCCCGCTCTCCCCGGTGGCGATCGATCGCCGACTCGGTCCGGCTGGCATGTCACATCGAGGCCCACACGACCTCACCGTCCTCGTCGATCTCTCCGGTCGGCGTCAGCCCGACGGATGAGGCGACCCGCCCCGACGCGGTGTGGTCGGGGTGGATGTGGGCGGTCAGCCGTGTGACGCCGCCGGCAGTCAGCCAATCACACATGGCGCCGGCGGCCTCGGATGCGATCCCACGTCTCTGCCACGGGACGCCGACCACCCAGGCGACGTCGGCCGTCGCCCCGACGACTGTCGCCTGGACGTACCCGACTGACACGCCTGCGAGCCTGATGATCCAGTTGTGCCACACCTCGCCGGGGCGCGGCGACCCCGCCACCTGGAATCGATATCGAGACTCGACGTCGTCGAGGCTCGGCGGGTCGCCGCCCGTGTACTCGTAGATGCGGGCGTCCCCGAGTACCGCGACCATCTCCTCGGCGTCGTCGACCTCGAGCGGCGCCAGCACCAGCCGACCGGTTCGCAACTCCGTGTGGGGAGACGTCATGGAGCGACTATCGCACAGAGGACGACCCGTTCCGGCGTACCTCCGTCGCACATATGACCCGCCGGGACGCCGGAACCGGTCCGGGTCGGCCTAGGCGAGTGCCCTTCGGAGGGCGTGGAGCGCTCCGACCGCCGCGAACCTGCGGACTCGGTCGTCTCCGCCGTACAGGGCTACGGTGTCCGTCGTCGTCCCGGCAGGGGTCCTGACGGCCACGCCGACCGATCTCGTGGAGTCGTCCGGCGTGACCTGCCTGTCGACGCCGCCGATGGCCAGGACGACGTCGGCCTCGAGAAACCCGTCGACGACGCCGAGCAACTCGGCTGCCCGCCCTTCGTTCACCGCCGCCCCCGATGGGACCGTGAGCGTCCCGGCATAGACGGCCGTGCCCGCCGCCGCCTCGGCGATCCTCGACCCGACCGTGCCGAGGGTGACCTCCTCGACCGTGGCGATCCGCCACCCCAAGTCCTGCAAGCGCGTGACGATGATCGATTCGATCGTCTCGTCGTCCCTCCCGAACACGACGCCGGCGAGGCGAGATGCCACCACGGCGTCGAGCTCGTCGATCATGGCGTCTGCGGCGGCGACGGACTCGGCCTTGGCGGTGATGCGCACCTTCACCTCTGAATCCGTGATGAGGAAGGCGACCGTCGGGTTCGCGGAGGCATAGAGGTCATCGAGGATCTCGGCCACCCGCGACTCCCCCAGCCCCCAGGTCCTGATGACGCGGCTGCGCACCACGGCCGGTTCGCCGGAGGCTTCCCGCAACCTGGGCAGCACCTCCTCATCGACCATGGCGGACATCTCGCCGGGAACCCCCGGCACCGCGTACACGTGGACACCCTCGATCTCCATCGCAACGCCGAGGGCCACACCGTTGCTGTTCGGAAGTGGGGTGGCCGTCTCCGGGTAGTCCGCCATGCGCAGGGTGTTCTCAGAGACGGAGCCTCGCAGTCGCGTGATCCGATCCCGGATGGCCTCTGCGTGGGCTCGATCGCGGGCCATCCCGACCCCTGCGACCAGGCAAAGGGCCTCCCGAGTGAGGTCGTCCTGGGTCGGACCAATGCCGCCGGTCAGGACCACTGCGCCCGACCTGCCGATCGCCGTCCTGATCGTCTCGGCCAGCCTGTCGAGGTTGTCCCCGACCGTCACCTGGTGGTGGACGTCGAACCCGTCACGTGCCAGCCGCTCCCCGATGAAGGCGACGTTCGAGTTGACGATCTGGCCGAGGAGCAGCTCGGTGCCGACCGCCACGATCTCGACGATCACGTCAAGCGACCGGGTTCACGAGGGTTCCGACTCCGTCGATCGACACCTCGACGGTGTCGCCCGACCTCAGATAGACCGGGGGGTCGAAGCCGATGCCGACGCCCGCCGGCGTGCCGGTTGCGATGACGTCACCCGCCTCGAGCAGGACCGCGGCGGAGATCGCCTCGATCAGGGTCGGTATGTCGAAGATGAGCCCCGAGATCGGCGACTCCTGGCGCAGCTCCCCGTTCACCGTCGTGCGCAGAACCGACGCGGTGATGTCGTCGATCTCGTCCCGAGTGACGATGCACGGCCCCATCGGGCAATACGTCGCCGGGCTCTTGCCGATGAAGAACTGGACGTGCTGCTTCTGCAGCTCACGGGCCGTGACATCGTTGACGACCGTGTACCCGTAGACGTGGTCCCAGGCGTCTCCGGCGGAGATCCGTGACCCGCCGGGGCCGAGGACGACCCCGAGCTCACCCTCGTAGTCCGACGTGCCGAGCGGGTCGTTCGAGATCTCGATGGCGTCTCCCGGCCCGATGATCGATGACCCCGCCTTCGTGAAGATGATCGGGTGGTCGGGGATCATCTGCTTCTCCGAGGCGTCGAATCCGCTCTCGGTGAACTCCTTGGCGTGGTCGTGGTAGTTGCGGCCGACGGCCATCACGTTGTTGCGGGGGCGGATGGGAGCGAGGAGCCTCACGTCGCCGGGTGAGAGCCTCGGCGCAGTCTCGGCGATCGCCGCCGCGGCTGCGAGCCCGACTCGTCCGAGGGCGACGAAGTCGACCATCGCGGTCGGCAGCCCCGGATCGGCCGCCAAATCCGTCACCGAGCCGTCTCGACCGAGGACTCCGATGCCTGACTTGCCGCTGGCGGCGAACGTGACCAGGCGCACTCTTCAACCTTCCGCCGACTGGAAATGCATCATATAGGATCCGCCCGTAGTGGCTCCGAGCGGAGATGACTCATGAAGATCGTGTCGGTCGAGACGTTTCCCGTCAGTGTCCCGCTGACGAAGCCGGTCGTGATGTCGCACATCACCATCGAGAAGTCGGACAACGTGCTCGTCAAGGTGACGGCCGACGACGGCACCTACGGATGGGGCGAGGGCGTCGAGGCGACCGACATCACCGGCGACACCCAGTCACGCATCAAGGACGGCATCGACTTCCTGGCACCGAGCCTCGTCGGCGCCGACCCGCTGCGGCGCACCGAGCTGTGGTTCGGCATGCAGCGCACCATCCAGGCGAACGAGACGGCCATCGGTGCGATCGACATCGCGCTCCACGACCTGGCGGGGCGACACCACGGCGTGCCGGTGAGCGAGCTGATCGGAGGCGCCGTCCGCGACCGGGTCCCTGCGCTCACCATGGTGGGGAGCGGACGGCCCGAGGCCGATTTGGAGGCCGCTCTGGCCAAGTACGAGGCGGGGTTTCGCTGGTTCAAGATCAAGCTGGCGATCGCCGACCAGGACACCGAGATGGAGACGGTCACAAAGATCAGGACGGCGCTCCCGGCCGACGCCGTGGTGTGCGGTGACGCCAACCAGGGATGGTCGGAGCAGCAGGCGGTTGCGTTCCTCCGGAAGCTCGACGGGTACGACGTCCGGTTCGTGGAACAGCCGATACCCAGGGGCGACCACGGCGCCATGATCCGAGTCGCCCACCAGTCCCCCATCCCGATCTGTGCCGACCAGAGCGTCGGCTCGTTCGACGACATCCTCGCCTTCGGCCGCAGCGGGGTCGCCGGCGTCAGCCTCAAGCTGGTGAAGCAGGCCGGGATCACCGGCGTCATGCGGGCCGCATCATTGTGCGACACGCTCGGGCTGGCGATAAACCTGTCCGGCAAGATCGCCGAGTCGAGCGTCGCCGCCGTCGCCAACGTCCACTGCGCGGCGGCGATGCACCGCGTCGACTTCGGCGCCAGCCCCGCCAATCAGGGTGTGGCCCGCGACGTGGTCACGGAGCCGGTCCAGGTCGTCGACGGCCACTTCCGGGTACCGACGGCGCCGGGCCTCGGCATCGAGATAGACGAGTCCGTGCTGGGGTGAGGTTCGTGTCAGAGTTCCGTATTGACGCAGCTGCCGATGCGATGCGCGCCTTCGGGCCGGCGTGTTTCGCGGGACACGACATAGTCGCAAAGACGCCCGCCGTCCTCGATGGCGATCAGCCTGACGTAGCCATCGGCGGTGCGGCAGTACGAGTAGCTGGGCAACTCCCCCGACGCGATCAGCGTCGAGAGCCTCGGCCCGCTCCCGCACTTCTCGAGGGACTGTGCGTCGGGGTACCGGGCATGCGCCCCCGACATCGTGAGGGACAACACAACTACGAGTGACCCCGCCAACCCCAGTGCTCGACGCGAACCTGGTCGTGCCACCATGCCGTTCATCATCGGCGCACCGCTGTCGTGGATTGAGAGTGCCGGCCCGGCGCACCGTGCGCAGCCGGCAACACCGACTGTCGGGAGCGGCCTGCCCGAACGTCGGGGTTGGCGTCAGGGTGGTTGTCCGCTGGTGGTGTAGGTGTGGCCGAGTTGGGTGATCCATTGGTGGTCGCCGTTGGGGAGGGGGTGGTAGGTCCAGCCGGGGAGGTGTCGGAGGGTGTGGTCGTGGCGGCAGAGGGGGTCCAGCTTGGTGGTGTGGGTGGGTCCGCCTTGTGACCAGGGGGTGTGGTGGTCGATGTCGCAGGTGGTGGCGGGCATGCGGCAGCCGGGGAACACGCAGGTGGTGGCGCGGGTCTCGATGTGGCGGCGTTGGGTGGCGGTGGGTCGTCGTCTGGTGATGTCGGTGACGATGGTGGATCCGGTGGCGGGGTCGGTGACGGTGTAGCGCCATTGGGCGGTTTGTTGGTGTTGGGTGACGCGGCGGGCGATGTCGGCTATGACGGGTCCGTAGCCGGCGAGGTCGCCGGGGGTGTCGCAGAGTCGGGTGAGGGTGGCGAGGTCGACTCGGATGTCGACGACTCCGTGGGGGCCTCGGCTTGTCACGGTCGGGTCGCCTTCGAGGAGGTCGAGGAGGGCGTCGGCGCGTAACTGGTCCATGGTGCGGGTCTCGTGTGAGGTTTTCAGGTTGCGGGCGATGCTGTTGAGGCGGCGGGTGACGGCGGCGACCCGGTCGGGGGGCAGGTCGAGGGCGAACAGGTGGCAGGTGCCGGCCACGTCGGGTTGGGTGACGATGCGCCGCTCGCCGACGGCCCGCTGGTATCGCTGGTGGGCGTCGTCGGGGGGCGTGTTGAATCCTTTGTGTGAGGTGTCCGATCGGCGACCCTGACCCGGCTGGGGCAGGGAGACAAGGAGCACCTACACGTGGCTACTGATAGTGAGAAGGGTGGAGTGGAGCCGGCTCGAGGGGTGATCGACGAGGAGATGCTGGACCGGTTGATGGCCCAGGTCGATGAGGAGGGCTTGGAGCTGTTAGGTCCCGATGGGGTGTTGACCGAGTTGACGTCTCGGATCATGAACCGGGCCCTCGAGGTCGAGATGGCGGATCATCTCGGCTATGAGAAGGGTGACCCGGCGGGGTGGGGATCGGGCAACAACCGCAACGGGGCGTATCCGAAGACGGTGCTGACCGACGCCGGCGGGATCCCGATCGAGGTGCCCCGGGATCGGGAGGGCACCTTCAAACCGGCGCTGGTCCCGATACGGCAGCGACGGATCGCCGGGTTCAACGATCTGGTGATCGGTCTGGTGGCTCGAGGGATGACGGTGCGCGACGTTCAGGCCCATATCGCCGACGTGTATCGGGTGGAGATCTCCCCTGAGCTGGTTTCTCGGATCACCGACGCGGTGCTCCCCGAGCTGCGGGAATGGCAGTCACGGCCCCTCGACCCGGTGTATCCAATCCTGTATCTCGACGCCGTCGTGATCAAGGTCCGCACCGATGGCCGGGTCCGTAACCGGCCCGTCTATGTCGCCCTCGCCGTCGATCTAGACGGCCGCAAGCACGTCTTGGGCCTGTGGCTCGGGTCCGGCGACGAGGGAGCCAAGTTCTGGCTCGCAGTGCTCACCGAGCTCCGCAACCGGGGCGTCTCAGACGTGTTGATCGCCTGCTGCGACGGACTGACCGGGTTCGGTGACGCCATCGAGGCGGTCTGGCCCGAGACGGTGGTCCAGACCT